>JAGNQV010000304.1 GCA_017988885.1 Opitutaceae bacterium
AGTGCATGACATCCACCCGCCCTAGGTGCCCGTCGCGTGGGTTCACGCTGGTGGAGATATTGCTCGTGCTGGCCTTGCTCGCGCTTTTGGCGGCGGTATTCATTCCCGGAGTGAATTCGATTCTGCGCGAAATCAGCAGCCGCGGGCCGGAACAGATCATCAGCGAAACCATCCTGGCCGCCCGCGGCGCAGCGCTCGAAACCGGCCGCACGGTTGAACTGAGTTACAATGGCGAGGAGCGTCAGTTCACTTGGAATGCAGCTCTGCCTCCGCCGAAGCCACTGCCGGCCGAGATCAAGCTGACGCTATTGCCGTTGGAAACTGGCAATGTCGTGCTGCTGGGGGGGGAGATGACAGAGACGGGTGATTTGAAGCAGGTGCGCTTTTTCCCCGACGGGACCTGCGATCCCTTTCGCGTTCAAGTGCAGGAAGGTAAGAATCCGGCGCGGCGGTTGAGCGTGGATCCATGGACGTGTGCCCTGAGCCCGGTAACCGCGAAACAACCGTAACGTCGTGCGCCATTCCCTCCATGCATCGCGATGTTTCGGTTTCACGCTGCTGGAAGTGCTGGTGGGCATTGCCATTCTGGCCATGGCAGCGGTGGTGTTGGGCGCAGCTTACGTGAATACCTTGAACGCGCACGCGGCGGTGGCGCGCCGGGCCAACGCCGGCAACGGGATGGATTATCTGCGCGAGGCCGTGCTGAATGAGCCGGAGCGCGACCAAGTGGAGCGGGGTGGACAACGGGCGCTGCCTGACGGTCGCCAACTGCAGTGGGAGGCGACGGTGGAGGAGGCGGCAGTGCCGGATTTGTTTAAAGTCACCGTGCGTGGCCGCATCACCGGTGCGGCGACCAACGATGACGAGAAGTTCGAGCAAACGCTCATGCTGCTGCGACCCACATGGTCGGACGCGGGTAAACGTGAGCAATTGTTGGCGGACTGGGGCAAGCAACGCGAGGAGGTGGGCAAGTGAAAGCTGGGCGCAAGAACTGCGGTTTCACCATGATCGAGACGCTGCTCGCGGCAGCACTGCTCGGCGCACTCTTGCTGGCCTTAAATTTCTTCGTGTTTTCAATGGCGGAAATCTGGGGGCAGGGCGCCGAGCGACGCCTTTTCGAACAACATGTAAGGGCGGTCACCCGCGAATTGGAGGCCATGATGCGCTCCGCCGCACTGCCGCCCGTTGCGGCTGATCCGCCGCTGTTCACCCGTGAGATCCGTCTGGAAAGCGGGCGGAGCGAAACGCCCTTGAGTTTCGAGCTGAGCAACGGCAGTCCGCGGTTGCCCTGGCAGGGAGCGGCACTGCCCGATGTAGTGTGCTCCTTGGTGGTCGATGTAAACCGGGGGCTGGTCCTTTACTGGCAGTCGAAACTGGAGGAAAAATATGACGACGCCAAACCACGCGCCTGGCTCATGACACCGTTTTTGAAAGCACTGGCTTTTGATTACTACGATGAAGATGCCGGCACCTGGCGCAGCTACGACGCGCTGCAACGCGACCCGGCGGGGGAATGGCGCATGCCCACCCGCCTTCAGCTTCATTTTGAGCATGGCGCCATGAAGGCGGATACAGTGGTGCTGCTACCCGCGGCGCCGGGCCCATTGCCTCATTTTTAAGGATGGATGCGATGTATAAGATTATTCCAGTAAACGGCCCGAACATCGGGTGGACGGGCAGGTCCCTCTGCCCGGCAATGCACGCAGATGGCCCTGCGCAGCCACCTCAATTGCGTAGCGAGGGCCTGCGCTCCGAGCGTGGGGCGGTGATTGTGTTGGTTTTGGTGACCTTGTTGCTGGCGGCGTTTTTACTGGCGGCGTTTATCCGTCGCACCGGCACGGAATTGCTGGCCGACGCCCGGGCGGTCGAGCATCGGCAGCTCAGGGCGGAGGCCTATTCGGCATTGGAGTCAGCCTTGGCCGTCGTGGCCGCCGAGAAAATGGCTGAAAATACCTTGCACAGCCCTGATGAAAATTGGCGCCGGCTGCTGGCCGAGTCCGGCTACCTGCCGGCCGCCGGCCATGAGGTTGAAGTTGGTTTTGAAGATGAATCGAGCCGCATTTCCCTGCCGCAGGCGGATGCCGTCACACTGCAAACCGCACTGGAAGCTGCGGGTGAAAATCCGACGGAAGCCGAACGCATGACGAATGCGCTGTTGGCGTGGATGCGTGAAGGCAATGATGACGAGGGCAGGGATCTGGATGCGCCCGATTACGAGAGCAATGATCCGGCTTACAAGCCGGCACACCGGGCGCTGCGCTCGTGGGAGGAACTGGTCGCGGTGGAAATGAACCGGCAGGTTTTCTTTGACGATGCAGGGCGGGCCACGGAAGTGCTGCAGGCGTTCCGGCGGGATTTTTCGCTCTATGCCTTTCAGCGCACCAACCTGAATACCGCGTCTTCCAGCGTGTTGGTGACCATGGGCCTGAATGCCGGCGATGCCGATGCGTTGGAGTCGTATCGAGCGCGTCCGCGGCAACCGGGCGATAGCGGTGTTTTACGGTCGCTGACCGAGGCGGCCACGGTGTTGGGTTCGGCCGCGATTCCCGGGAAATTCAGCACGGATATGGCGTTGTTGCGAATTAACATCACGGTGCGCCAGGGGGCGATTGCGTATCGCATGACAACCGTCGTGGCTCCGGCCGGCACCACCCGGGCGGCAGCGCC
>JAGNQV010000114.1 GCA_017988885.1 Opitutaceae bacterium
TCATCTCGTTATTCGTAACGAGCGCAGTTGCCACGCCCCAGAAGTCGCCCGCCGCCTGGCAGGTTGATTTTGAACACCTTGCCCCCGGCCTGTCCCGCGTGGCGGCCGAAGCGGAGATCGCGCGGGTCCGCGCGACGAAGCCGGCTTATGAATTATGGGCGATGGATACGAGTGCCGCGGTGGCCTATCGGCTTGATCCTGAAACGATCTTGCTGGTCACCTATCAGCCCGGAAAGCCGGCGGCTCACGGCATTGCCGGCCAAGGCGGTCATCCGCCGGTGGATGCCGTCCTGCTCGACTTTCAGGTTCTCCGGCTTTGGTGAATTTCAGGCCGGACTCAGCCCGACCTTTTATTCTGTCACTCATCACGATTGCAACGGCGACTGGCACGTCGTGAGTCCGGTTTAGATCGTCGGCGGGCGAAACTTCGCGACCTCTCCGACGCCCCGCGTTTCTTCCGCGTCCCTGAATGGCACTTCAAGCCTCTACCCCTGCCCTCTGCCGGCCAGTTGATCCAACCAACGTCAGTTCTCCTGCACCCTTAGTCGGAAGAACCCATTGGGCGCAGAGCTCAGCGGATAAGTCGCTCGCCAGGTTTCAATGCCACTCACGTTCGACACTTTTTCGTGCATCACCCCCACGGTGGTCCAAATCGACAGATCAGTGGATACTTCCACTGCATAACTGATGTCTGTGCGATCAGCCGGACGTATATAGGTATAGACCCAATCGGTTGAAGTTGCCGTCAACTCAGGCAGCCCAGTGCTACTCACCGTCGTAGGCTCAAGTCCCAGCGCATACTTCAGCAAGTTGGACAGCCCATCCAGCGTAAGCACAACCTGCGGGCCGCTCGTCGCAGGATCCGCCATCTCTTCCGCCGTGAAGTAGCTTTGTTGCCACAAGGCAAAACCCGTTTCGGGGATTACCGGTGAAAGATCCACTTCGACCAAGGCCGAATCCGCCCAGACCACGCCGCCCGCCTGGCTGTTGTTGCCATAGAGCGGATTTGTCCCGCCGATATATTCAGTCAGCAGGTTGATGCCGTCACTGTCGCTGTCGGAGTCTGCGTTATTTGTCAGGGTGCCGTAATAGCGCTGCTCATAAGCATCGGGCACCCCATCAGCGTCACTATCACCGTTAAACAAGTAGGCGACTGCCTCGCGGTCGGTCAGGTTTACCGTGAAGCTCAGCTGTGAAAGCGCCGCACCCCACGCATCTTCCTGCCGCACACCGTCCAACATCCAATAGCCAAAGTCAGGATTGGCTGACAGATCCGGCGTCACAATGACCGTGCCTGGTATAACCGCAGTCGATTGATTCACCGTGCCCGCGGGCTCACTGCGCAGGGTATATCGGGCCAAACCTTCTAGGTTCACTTCCACCAATGCTGAATCCACCCAGGCCACCCCTCCGGCTTGGCTGCTGTTGCCATAAAGCGGGTTGGTGCCACCGGTGTATTCGGCGATTAAGCTTATCCCATCACCATCACTATCCGAGCCCGCGCCATTCGCCAAGGTGCCGTAATAGCGCTGCTCGTAGGCATCGCTCACCCCGTCAACATCACTATCCCCGGAGAACAGGTAGGCGACTGCCTCGCGGTCGACTAGGTTTACCGTAAAGGTCAGCTGTGAAACCGCCGCTCCCCACGCATTCGCCTGCCGCATACCGTCCAGCGTCCAATAACCAAAGTTCGGATTGGCGGACAGATCCGGTGTCACAATGACCGTGCCTGGTATAACCGCAGTCGATTGATTCACCGTGCCCGCTGGCTCACTGCGCAGGGTATATCGGGCAAACCCTTCCAGGTTCACGGTCACTAAAACCGAGTCCGCCCAGGCGACACCACCGGCTTGAATGCCGGCGCCGTAGAGCGGACTCGCGCCGCCCGCGGATGCAGCCAACAGCAATAGACCGGCGATTATGCGGAAGCCATTCATGCGGAACATGAGTCTGCCCGCAGCTGGTTGGCGCTGTATGGATCGGAAGTGAGTATTCCGAATCCGCTGACCTGCCGGCTGAAAGTCGAGACCGCGGGCATTTTCATGCTCAGGGTTGCTTCAAAGTTATCGAGCTTACCGATCTCCATCACGGCGCCTTATTTTTCAGCACCAGACTAGTATCGTCCCCGGCGGCGATCGCACTTACGCCGGATAGATCCGCCGGGGCATTGGTTTGCCCGAAGTCATTCTTGCCCCAAGCGATCACAGTGCCGTCGCTCTTGAGCGCCAAACTATGGACGACCCCCGCGGCAATCGCGATCACTCCAGTCAAGCCCGGGGGCACTGTAGTTTGTCCATAATTTCCACTCCCCCAAGCGACCACGGTGCCATCGCTCTTCAGTGCCAGACAATGATACCCGCCCGCGGCGATGGCGGTCACTCCACTTAATCCCGAAGGAACCGCGATTTGCCCTTCATTCGATCTTCCCCAGGCAATCACCGTGCCATCACTCTTGAGCGCGAGGCTATGAAACGATCCCGCGGCAACGGCGATCACCTCACTTAAACCGACGGGCACCACACATTGTAGATACGTATTGTCACCCCAAGCGACCACGGTGTCGTCGTTTTTAAGAGCCAGATCGTGTCCTCCCCCTGCAGCAATGGCCGTCACCCCGCTCAGGCCCGCTGGAACCGTGGAAGGGAAACTGTAGTAGCCCCAAGCGACGACGGTGCCGTCGCTCTTCAGCGCCAAACTGTGGCCCCCGTTGGCGGCAATCGCCGTCACCCCACTCAGGCCTGCCAAGACCGTTGCATTTTGATTCGGATTATAAATGTCACCCCAAACCACTACAGTGCCATCATTCTTGAGTGCCATGCTGTGCGTCCGATTTGTGGCAACTGCCGTCACCCCGGTAAGAACTTCCGGGATTGTAATTTGTCGGTCTCGATTATCGCCCCAACCAAAAACCAATGAAACGCCCGCATAGGGACGATCGACCGCATGCCAGCCGGTCGGCGCCAGCAAGCCCGCCCCGGTGTCGTTGGCCGCATAGCTCAATTCCTCCGAACTCGCAGGATCGAGGTTCATCTGTTTAAAAAGATAGGTCTTGGCCGTGCTATAGGGAATGTTGTGCAAAGCCAAAGGGACTCCGGCGTAAATTCCACTCGAGCTATTCCCCGTCAAGAAACTGAAACTAAGCGAAAGCCGTGAATTACTGGCCGCGTATTCCCAGAACAACGCATCCAGAATCTGGGCATCAGCAGGGGTGTCCTTGCTGATGGTGAGAGCGGGCTGCCCGCCTGCCGCAGGCACTGCGATCCAATTCACCTCCAACAGCCCGCGACCATCGAGCGTTAGAACTTCAAACTTCAACTGACCAAGGTCGATATTCCAGTCCGCCGCCACATCCCACGTCAGCGTGTGCTCGGTATTGGTCGTAATCGCATCCCCAAGGTTGGTGCCGGTCCCTTCGACGAAGGTCACCGGTTTGATAATATTGCTGAACGAGCGCACGCCATCCTTGAAAGCCAGCGCACGCACTTTGACCGTCGCATCATCTGGGTCGTTCACCCGAAACACCACATCCATGAATGTCGTGCCGGAACGCATGGTGGCCGATGTGACCACGGCCGTCGGCGCCGTATTGGCGGAGGCGATGGTCGCTAAACCGAGGAATACAACGGTAAGTATAGTTTTCATAGGAGTGCGTGGTGGACATTTCTCAAATGGCCAAGACCAAGAGGAAGTGACGTCCGATAACATGACAATACTGGAACTCAAACCCACTACTGTCCGTTGGTTAAGAGGCGGAATTACCATAGTCTTAGCAAGGAAGACTCCCCAAAAACCATGCCGTTCCTCCTATTCTTTCTCAGCAGATAGGGCTCGGCCCGACCCTTTATTCTGGCTGGGCGGGGCGCCGCCGGCGGAAGGCAGCCACGGATAGGGCGACCAGACCGGCGAGCGCAATATAGGTGCCCGGCTCGGGGATCGCGGTGGCGGTGAGTTGCAGGGTGTTGCCGGCGAAAGCGAGATTGAAGGAGTAGCCCTCGATGATCGTGTCGAATACAAAATCGTCGGTGGTAAAATCGTCGAGGAACGCGGAATTGTAGTTGAGCAGCGTGTAGGTGCCTGCCGCAAAGTCGCCAGAATCCGTCAGGTTGAGGGTGATCCCGCCGCTACCTGTCGGGCCTGTGAGCGTGCCACCCGTGAGGACGATGAGGTCGCTGATCGTGCCGAGTTCGAAATCAATGATGGAGCCAGAGTTGAAGATAAGTCGGTCGTCGAACGTGAGCGTGCCGGGTGATGCGCCGGGCGCAAGGTGTGCGCCATTTCCTAACGTCACATCACCGACGACGAACCCGGTGCCGGCGAGGGTCTGGTTATAACCGAGAATGAAGCCATCCGTCACGGCCGATACATCAAGCGTGGTCCCGGTGCCCACGTTGACCCTGAAGCTGGCGAGGGTGCCGGAACCGGTGAGGGCAAGGGTGCCGGCATTGATGGCTGTCGTTCCGGTGTAGGTATTGCTTCCGGAAAGCGTCAGGGCGCCGGAGCCGGTTTTCGTAAGACCGCCAGTTCCGGTGATGTCGCCGGAAAAGGTCGTGCTAGTGTCAAGGCCGCCGACCGACGCGGTGTTACCCCGGACGTTGAGCGTGCCGCCGCCGGCGAGCGTGCCGAAGTGATAGGTGGCGGTGCCGTAATTCAGAACGATGGCACCGGTAGAATCATTGGTCAGCTGGGCCGAAGTGGCCGTCTCGCCGGAAAAGAGTTTGATGGTGCCGCTGTTAGTCAAGCTGGCCGACCCGGCGGAGGAACCGGTGTTGAAATTGATGGTGCCGTCGTTGGTGAAGCTGGCCGAGCCGGCGGTGGAACCGGTGAAGAAATTGATGAAACCGCTGTTCGTGATGGTGGCGGTGGCGGCCGTTGCCGTATTCCGGAAATCGATGACCGCACCCGTCCCATTCGTGATGTTGGCCGAGCCCGCGGAAGAGCTGTTGTTGAAATCGAAGTCGTAGATCGAATTGTTGATGAACGTGCCGGAGCCGGCCGTGGTGCTGTCGTTGAAGAACACCCGGAAATTATTGGTGATGCTGGTCGAACCGGCGGTGGCGTTGTCGAGAAAGCGGATGATATTGTTGTTAGTTATATTGGAGGTGCCGGCCGAAGAATTGTCGTAAAACCAGATTTCGTCGGCATACGTGCCGCTCAAGCTGGCGACGTCGGTTCCGTAATAATTAATGTCCACCGCACGGAGGTTGCCGCCGCAGAACAAAACGAAGACCAAAGCACAAAAGCGATGTAGGGTGTTCATAGAAAATTACTGATGAAAAACGCAATCATCGGACGATTCCCTGCCTAGTGGTTTTGGCCGCGGCTTGCGATTTGCTCTCCTTTGAGAAAAATACAGCCGGTTTGCGATTTCCTTAAATCGGGAGAGCTTGCCGTTGTCTTGTCCGTGAGCAAGCGATTACTCTGTTGAAACTTACAACTGATAGGCAAGGACTCAACAAATGGGGTCGGGCCGTCACTATTATATTTGCCTTCGAGCCTAAAACCACCGGCCACCAAAGCTGGATTTTATAAATCAGGCCTCTAGCCGAGCACACCGGCCAGCTCGCGGCTCACCCCGAAGGCCGAGCGCACGGTGGCGAATGCGGCCATCAGCTCACGCGGCGAACCGGCCTGCGGAAACAGGATGTCCAGTGTCGCACCCGTGCACCGCACCTGCGCATTCACCTCGGCCACGCTGATGATGCATTCCCGGTAATCGGCCGGATAGGTCACGCCCAGTCCGTCTTCGCCGTCGAGGTCCTCAATGGCGTCAATCATTGCCTCAACCTTCGCGCCTTTTTTAAGACCAAACGAAATCTCAGTGAACATCGCCGCGAAAATCGCGGCGAATTCCTCGGTCTGCGCGAGGTCGCCATTGCGCAGGCTGTGCAGGATCCGGGTCACCGTGTAACAGCCGGGCTCAGCCGGCTCGAGGGCGTAGGCGAGTTCGACCGTGAAGTCCTTTGCGGTGAGCACGGCCAGCGGTGAGGTCAGCGTCAGGGCTACGTCCCGGCGCTTGTAGCCGAGGCCGGTTCGCACTTTTTGAAACAGCGTCTCGGCCTGCTCGCCCAGCGCAGGGGCGCAGATTTTTCCCAGGAAGGCGTTGGTCACGGCATTGGCCGCGTCGGGCACCGTGTGGTGGCCCTTTTTGAATCCGGCCAAGGTCTTCACCGTCCCGCCGGAACGGCCGGTGAAACTGATGCCCGCAATGATTTCAGAGGGAAGCGCGCTGGCCATGTTGCTCCGAGCAAAACCCCGGCCGCGCATACCGCCAGCCTGAACATAAACCTGCACCACCTCGAGTCAGAGCGCCAGCGAGACCAGCCGCCCACCTCGACCTTATGCAAGACAAACCTGCCTCACGCCGTCGTGCGCGAAGCGCGGCGCACGAGGGCAATCAAACCGACCATCGCCAGCACCGGGAGCCACACTGGCGACAGGGCCGCCAGCAAGACCAGCGTCACGGTGACAACCAGCAGGGCGCTGCCGGCGAGGGCCAGACCGACGAGACCGAGCCCGACGCCGACGATCACCAGCGGCACCAGTAGCACTGGAAAAAGATGGATGACCACCAGCGCGACCAACGCGAGCACCAGGACCTTGAGGAAAGCATTCATGCCCCAAGAACCCGGCGTGCGTGGAAAAGTTTCAACGATTCGCTGCGGCCTCAGCGCCCTTGGCCCCGACCACGGCCTCGACCGCTTTCAGGAAGGAATCGCTCAGCAAGTTCACGGTCATGTCCTGCGGCAGGTAGCCCTTGATGTTCTGGAAGGCCTCGCTCATCGACTTCGCGACCTCGATGCGCACGAAGGCTTCGGAACCCACCGCGGAATAAGCGCTGAGCTTGAGCCGGGTCGCCTCGGCCTCGGCCTTGCCGAGCGCCTCGATGGCCTGCGCGCGCAGCAACGCGGCCTCTTGTTCGCCCTGAGCGGCGAGCACGTTGCGATTCTTGTCGGCCTCGGCGGCAAACTCGACGCGCTTGGCGGCGGCCTGCGCATCGAGGACCTGCTGCTCGGCGAGCTTCTGCGCGTTGAGAATACCAACCTCTTTGTCGCGCTTCGCATCCACGACCGCTTTCTCGTAGGCCGCCTGCGCCTCCGCCTTGGCGCGGTCCGCCTTGGCCTCGGCGGCCTTGGTTTCCTCAATGGCGCGCAAGCGCTCTTGCACCGCGACTTGGCGGGCTTTGATCTGCTCGACGTAGGCGGGATCGAGCCCGATGTGCTCAATGACAAAGTTCTCCACAATCACGCCGCGTTTGCGCAGGTCGCTGTCGGGCGACATGAGCGAGGTGGAAATGTCGCTCTGCAGCTTGACGAGGCCCTCACCCGAATAAGCGTCGAGCGCCGTGCGCGTGGTGGCCTTGTCCTTCACGACACGCATCAGCTCGGGCCGCAGGATTTTCTCCTCCACGTTGCCGCGGACGGTTTTGTGCATATCCACCACGAAGGCCGGGTCGCGGCGCCAGCGGATGTTGAGCGAGATGCGCATGTCCTGACCCTCAGAGGATTGCACGAGGTAACTGTCGCGCCGGCGGCCCTCGCCGTAGGTTTCATTGGCCTGGTCGTTCATGACGAAGACCTGTGAGGACATGTCGTATTTGAACACCTTTTGCGTGAAGCCGGGGAAAAGCACATAGGTCTTGGGCTGCAGCGGCTCGGTCTCGACGCCGCCGTCCCAGGTTTCCTTCACGCCGATCTCGTTGCCCTCGACCGTGGAGATATCCACGATGAAAATGCTGGCAATAATGAGCGCGACGAGGATGACGCCGGCAAGGACGAGGGTGATGATCTGTTTCATGGGCGGAACGGGGTTACTTGCGGTTACGAATAAAATAGAGGGTGCAGGCGACGAGGTAGAAGAGGAAGATCACGCCGATGAGCGGCAACAGCAGGCGGATCGTCCCGCTCTTCAGCTCATAAACAAGGCCGAGCACGACCACCCACGCGAAGACAAAGAGCGCGACGATTTTCCAGGAAAATGGATTCTTGGGGGTCAGCTCGATTACGGGATCGTCCTCTGCATTCTCAGACATGCATCCAATGTGTAGTTGCCCAGTGGTCCGGGGCCAGCGCAGATTTCAAAATTCCAAACATGCCCGCGAATTCCGACCCAAGACCCATTCCCGTGGTCTGTGCGCTGATCGAACGCGAGGGGCGTGTGCTCGTCGCCCAGCGCCCGGCGCACAAGCATCTGCCGCTCAAATGGGAATTTCCCGGAGGCAAGGTCGAGCCGGGTGAAACCGCCGAGGCGGCCATCGTGCGCGAACTGTGCGAGGAACTCGGCTGTGGGTTTATCCTCACGCGGGCGTTGCCGCGGTTCACCCACGCCTATGCGGAGACCATCGAGATGATTCCTTTTGTCGGCCGGCTGGCTCCGGACAGCACCGAGCCTCACCCGCACGAGCATATCGCCCTGCGCTGGATGCTGCCGGATGAAATCGTCGCTCTCGATCTTGCCGCCGCCGACTTCCCGGTGCTCGCCGCCTACCGGGAATCCGCCACGCAACCGTGATTGATTTTTTTCGGCCCCTCCCCACCATCCCGCCCCAGCCCGCCATGAGCACCGCCACCTTCCCTGCCCTTACGGCCCTCGGTCTTCCGCTCGATACCAGCGACGAAGCTTTCGGTTGGCTGCGTTCCTCGGATGATTTGCTCGAAAATCCCACCGCGCTACGCGATCGGCTGGAGGAGGATGGTTATCTTTACATTCGCAATTACCTGCCAGCGGACATCGTCCACGCCGCCCGCATGTCGATGCTGGAGCGGCTCGCCGGCGGCGGATTGCTGAACCCGGATCATCCCGTCGAGGCCGGTATCGCTACGACGAACAAAAAAGTGCCCTTCATGCCATCGCTGGCCAATCCCAACGCCGCGGTGGAGCGTGTCGTTTTCGGACCGGAGATCACGGCGTTCTACGAAAAATTCTTCGGCGGTCCCATCCGGCATTTTGATTACGTCTGGGTGCGCTCGCTCAGCCGTGGCACGGGCACCACGCCGCACTGCGATCTGGTTTACATGGGCCGCGGCACGCACCGTCTGATGACTTGCTGGATTCCCTATGGCGAGGTGCCGCTTGAGCAAAGCCCGCTCATCGTGCTGGAAAATTCGCACAAACAATCCGCTCGCATCAAAAGCTACCTCGAATCTGATGTGGACAGCTATTGTGAAAACCGCCCCGAGCAGGTGAAAAAAGTAAAAGAGAATGGCGGTTGGGCGCATCCCGGCTGGCTCTCCAAGAATCCCGTCACCCTCCGCGAAAAATTTGGCGGTCGCTGGCTGACCGCGCATTTCCAGCCGGGCGATTTCCTGACCTTTAAGATGAACATGATCCACGCATCGCTCGACAACACGACCGACCGCGTGCGCCTGTCCACCGACACGCGCTACCAGCCGGCGAACGAGCCCATCGACGAACGCTGGATCGGCGCGAACCCCGCCCTGCACGGCAAAGCCGGCAAGCGCGGGCGCATCTGCTAAGTCGTTTCCGCCCAATGGGGTCAGGCCGTCACTATTATATTTATTGAATGAACACGCTCGCCCGCACCCTAGTCTGCAACTGATAGATTAAAATATAATAGTGAAGGCCTGACCCCATCAGGCACAGCTGCCACTAGTGTCCAAAACAGATAATTAAAATGGAGCCGCGTTGATGGAAGAGCGAAGGTTGCGATTGATGAAAAAAGAAACGATCGCCCTCACCAACGCGGCCGGCACCCAGCCAAGATGCGCCAGCC
>JAGNQV010000305.1 GCA_017988885.1 Opitutaceae bacterium
TCTTGGTCCAGCCGTCGAGCGGCGAGCTTTGCGCCGGGTCCAGCCGCCAGCGGCCGGCGAAAGCCGGGTTCGCGGAGGCCACCGCTGCGAAGCAGATCGCAGCCAATCCTCCCAAGATCGTTCGTTTGAGTGCGGTCGGGTTCATAAGGTGGACAGTTAATCCCCTTTGATCGCGTGCGTCCACGCGTTTCCCCAGAAATCGCTGAAATATTCAGCGTGCCGGCCCCACTTCGCCCACCAACGTAAATTCCTCACGGTCGTGATAGAGATGCCGGATGCGCACCCCGGGCGCCGCTCGCCGCAGGACCGAATCCGGCGCCCGCAACTCCTGCAGCAGCGCCACGGCATCCACGCGGCCAAATTTCAGGTTCACCACAAACCGCCGGCACCAACCGCGCGTGAGCCACGGCTCCACGATCTGCTTCAGCACATGATGCGGCTCCTCCACCAGGTCGCAGAACAGCCAGTCAAAACTCCGGCCCGCTTCCGGTGCGAAGTGAAATGCGTCCTCCAGGCGGTGCGTGATGAGCGGATGATTGAGCGCCCCGCCTTTGAGCGGACCGTTGTCCACGGCGATGACCGAAGCCCCGCGCTTCGCCGCGCTGTAACTCCAGCCACCCGGAGCCGCGCCGAGATCCACCACCGTCTCGCCGGCCACCGGCTCCCGACCGAGCACGACAAAAGCTTCCTCCACCTTCAAATAGCTGCGCGAAGGCGCGAGGTCATCATCCGCCATCCGGCGCTGACCGTTCACCGCGATGTCCCGCGCCACCAGCACCCGTCCGAAATCCGTGAACCACACCAACAACCCGCGCGTCGCCCCGACGCCCCGCGGTAAATCCGGCACCGCCAGCTTCGCCACGCGGGCGAAGCGCTTCTTCAGCAATTCATGAAACGCCTTCTCCACCGCGCCCACCCGCCGCCCCAGCCCGACCAATTCCGCCGGTCCGGCAAAAACACAGGGCCAGGCCCCCTCGATGCGCTCGCCTTTCAGACTTTGCATGAAAAAATCCGCGAGCTGCTGCGCCAGCGCGTTGACCGACTCGCCCGTGCGTTCGCTTTCCTGCGCCAACAGCACATGGGCAAACGCCGGTTCCACGGGCACTCCTTCCGTCCGCACCCAGCCCGGCCCCTGCGCCAATGCGCTCATCCCTCCCGCCGCAAGTTCGCCTGCGAGCAGACTTTCAAAACCGGCCTGACAGATAAGGAGCATGCCTGCGAACGTGCCCACCACCGGCACAGCGGCGAGCGGAAAACATTTCCGCCCCTGGGAGCGCGGGCCGCTGGCCCGCATCCGAGCCCCCTGCGGGCGAGCCGCCCGCGCTCCCAAAAAAAAGCCCGGGCGTATGTCCCGGGCCCGAAGGAAAACCACGCTGATGTTGTCCGCTCTTTCGAGCGCCACGCCGGCGCTTACAGCCGGTGCAGGTGAAACCCACCGTCCACATCGAAGCACGCGCCGGTCGAGAACGGGAAGCGGTCCTCGGCGATGGCGCGCACGGCCCGGCCGATGTCCTCGGGTTTACCCCAGCGGCGGATCGGCGTGATGCCGCGCTCGTCGGTGATGATGAGTTTGTCGTATTTCTCCTTCACGCCGCCGGTCATGTCGGTGGCGATGACACCGGGGCGGATCTCATAGACGTTGATACCGTCGTTCGCGAGGCGGTCCGCGAAGAGCTTCGTCATCATCGCCAGCCCGGCCTTCACCATGCAGTAGTCGCCGCGGTTGATGGAGGCGGTGTAAACCGAAATGGACGTGATGTTCACGATCCGGCCGCGAAACCCCTCCGCGTCGGCCGATTGTTTGAGCATCTGCTTCGCCACGAGCTGCGAGAGAAAAAACGGCCCCTTCAGATTAATGGCAAAAAGCCGGTCGAAGCTTTCCTCCCCCGCGTCGAGCAGGTCGGCGCGCACCTTGGGCGCGACACCGGCATTGTTGACCAGCAGGTCGATGCGGCCGAACTGCGCGACCGTCTCGCTGACCAGCCGCTCGCGGTCCGCAGCGACCGCCACGTCACCCTGCACGGTGAACCCATCGCCGCCCGCGGCCTTGACCAGCGCGAGCGCCTCGGCCGCCGCCTCGGCGTTGCCGGCGTAGTTGATGGCCACGCGGCAGCCCGCGCGGGCGAGTTCGAGCGCGATGCCGCGGCCGATGCCGCGCGACGCGCCGGTGACGAGAACGGATTTCTGTGCCATAGGATAGTAGCGAAGCGATCCGGACCGCGCGGGCAACGCCCGAATGCACCGCCCCATCCGACAACCCGCCGCCGGCTCAACCCGTCCGCCGGTAGCGTAGCAGATCGCGCGGCGCCACGCCGTGCACCGCCTTGAAGCAGCGGGAAAAATGATACGGGTCGGCGAACCCCACGCGCTGCGCCGTCTCCTTCACCAGCCCGCCGTGGGTCACCAAATGCTCGGCCGCCAGCGTCATTTTCCTCCGCAGCAGGTGCTGGTAGGGGCTGCAATCATGGTAGCGTCGGAACAAGCGGCAGACACTCGAAACCTCCAGCCCCGCCGCCGCCGCGATCTGCTCCAGCGTGACGAATTTCTCCGCCCGTACCTCGATCAGGGCCTTGCAGCGCAGAAACCGCTCCCGCGCCGGATCTTCCCCGCGCAAACCGTGGCTGATGTGCTCCTACCTCT
>JAGNQV010000115.1 GCA_017988885.1 Opitutaceae bacterium
AAATGGTCAAGGCTGGCCGGAGGCCCAAGTGACGATGGCCTTGATGTCGGACGCACTTTCCCAGTTTCAGGCCTTCCTCATCCTCAATGCCCTGCCCGATGTTGGACCGGTCACGACGAATCGTCTACTCGCGGAGTTTGCTGGGGATCCGTGCCGGATCCTTTCGGCGGGCGGTGAGCGTTTGCAGGAGGTGCGAGGGGTGGGTGAGGTCATTTCCCGTTCGATCGTCTCATGGAAGGAGGTGTTTGACCTCGAAAAGGAGGAGGCCCGGATGGCGGCTAGCGGAGTTGGTTTCCTCACGACATCGGATGTGTTGTACCCGCCGCTTTTGAAGGAGATTCACGATCCACCCATCGGGCTTTACCGGAAAGGGAATCCGGTGACAGACCGTCCCTGCGTTGCCATAGTCGGATCGAGGCGCACCACGGCCTACGGTCAGACGGTCGCGGCGAAACTGGGGGCGGACCTTGCGCGGGCCGGATTCTGCGTGGTCAGCGGGCTTGCGCGAGGCATCGATACGGCTGCGCACGAGGGTGCGCTTTGCGCGGGAGGGCAAACCGCGGCGATTCTTGGTCATGGCATGGACACGGTGTACCCGCCCGAGAACCTCGCATTGTATCGGCGCATCGAACGTGAGGGCGTTATCCTGACGGAGTTTCCCTTCACTCGCAGGGCAGACCGGCAGTCCTTCGCCATGCGGAATCGCATCGTCGCTGGAATGAGTGTTGCGTTGATTGTCGTCGAGAGCGACGTGAACGGCGGATCGATGATCACCGCAAAGTTTGCGGGTGACCAAGGCCGCCTTGTGTTTGCCGTGCCCGGGCGGATCGACCAGCCCACGAGTGCGGGCTGTCACCAGTTGATCCGGGATGGCGCCACGCTGCTGACCAGTGTCGATGATCTCCTTTCCGAATTGAGTTATCTCGACGGGCTGCGCCCGGCGGCGGTCATGCCAAACGCCAGCCGTCATGCGGTCCCCTCGGCACCGGAGGAGGTTTCACCGGAAGAGCAGAGACTGCTTTCCTGTTTTGCCGGGGGAGCGATCCTTTCGATCGACGCCCTTTGTGATTCCTCCGGCCTCGCGTTGCCCGAGGTCTCCGCGGGATTGATGCAACTTGAGCTCAGGCGGAGAGTGGTGAAGCGTGTGGATGGCACCTTCGAGGCGAGGGCGGTCCTTTGACCGCTGGTGCAAGATGCGATGCTTCCAAGGGCTTGAGGGCGGCCGCATCGATGTCGCCCGGCGAGCGGCTTTTGTGAGCCAGCGCGCCGGGCAGCACAGTCGCCCGGTCCTTGTCGCCCTTGCCGCCGCGCACCTGCAAACGGTGCCGATCCAGATCGAGATCCTGCACCCGCAAGCGCAGCAGCTCCATCAACCGCAGCCCGCTGCCATACATCAGTTCGGCCATCAGCCGGGTTGTGCCTTCGAGTTGGGAAAACAACGCCGCGCACTCTCCGCGTGGCACACCCGGCTCCTCCCGGACCGGGTGTGCTCTTCGCGGTCCAGCCGGAGGAAGCGGTTCCAGCGGCGCGCAGGACGTGAGGCATCGCAAGACCAGCTGACAAGGATGGCGGGAAGGATGGTTCCCGTAGACAGGGGCTACGGGCGCAAGGGAGCGAATGACAAGGTAGCGTCCGGAGAGTGCCTACGCGATGGGTTGGCTGTTGAGGTAGCTGATCTCGGTCTTGAGCACGTCCGGGTTCTTGCCGACGTGAAACGCCCAGCGCCCCATGCGTCCCCAGTTGTTGACGGCCGCCACCCAGCGCTTGGCCGCCTGGTATTTCGCGTCCTCCATTTCCCCGTGCATGCCTTTCACCTCCAGCAGGAGGGACACCCCGTTGCTCAGGCGGACGACGAAATCGGGCAAAAACTTGTGCGCGACCCCGTAGAATTCATACGGGATCTCCAATCCCAGGTGGTCGTTCCGGGCAAAATACCGCACCGCCTCCGTAGCCTCCAACTGGAACGCCACGGAGCGCTCCCAGGTGTGCGTATCGAGCACCACCTGATCGACATGGCTCTTGAAAGTCGGATGACAGGGGCGCGTGGTGGTGAAGCGGACATCGGCCGTGCTGCCGTAGGGCCGGAAACGGTTGATGACCGGGAGCAGGGGCGGCTCGCCGGCGCCGGTGTCGGGCTGGATCGCCTCGGTCAGCAGTTCGACGGTCTTTTTCAGGTAAACCTCCAACGCGAGTTCCTGCTTCGCGCACCCGTTCCACTGAATCCGGCGGGAGGCGTAGTCCTCCACGATGGCCAGCACCTGCGGGAAGAGCTGATGCCGGGCATGATGCTTCAGCTTCGCGTCCTTGCCCGGCTGGGATTCCGTGAGCCGCAGCACGATCTGCCGGGCGATTTCAAAGAGGATGGTCTGGATGTGATGCTGCGCGTAGAACTCATCCCGGTTGTGCTCCACCGGCTCGAATGACGTGGAAATCGGTGTGCCGTCCCGCACCCCCACCTGCGGCTGCACGTAGAGCTGCGTCGGGTGCTCGGTCGGTCGGATGCTGAGGGGCTCCACCTTCGATACGTCGCAGCGGATTCTATGCTGCCGCAGCTCCATGACATAGCCGTCCACATTGGGGAAGCGCAGCTCCATCCCAAGTCGCTCGACCAAGGCCTGGACCAGCGTGGTCGGCTTGTCGTCCGGCTCGGGCGTCTTGCCCTGCCGGCCCTTGAACGGGATGACGGAGAACGGAATGCCGTAAACATCCACGTATTCCGGGCGCAGCCGCTCCTCGCCCGTCGCCTCGTCTTTGAATGAATCGTAGCTGATCCGGCGCAGGCCGCGGCCGACGACCTGTTCGCAGAGCAACTGGCTGCCGAACGCCCGCAGCCCGAGAATCTGGGTGACGTTGTTCGCGTCCCATCCTTCCGTGAGCATCTGCACCGACACGACGCAGCGGATATGCTCGCCCGGGGTGCCCGGCTTGCCGACGTTGGCGATGAGTTCACGCAGGCGCTCCGCCTCCTTCAGCTTCGAGCCGCCGGCGCCGGCCTCCGCCTCCGCGAGCAGCTTGCTGTCGATGCGGAGCGTAACCGTGCGGTTCGGCGTGTTGGCCAGATCGCGGAACGGAACCGCATCCGGGTTGAAGCGCCGCTCCTTGCGGGTGGTCACGTTCCCCTCGTCATCCTCCTCGGAGATTTCCTCGACGGTCTCGCCGGAGATGGACTCGAAGAACACCTGGGCGATGTCGGTGTTGTCGCAGACGACAATCAGCACCGGCGGCACAAACGTCTGCCCGGGTTTGGCCTTCTTATTGTAGTCAAATCGTTCCTGCCATTGGGAAGCCAGCATGGCCAGCGCCGGCTGGGCCTCGCGCCAGGTGGCCTCGGGCTTCGGCTTGCCACGGTCGAAGTTGGCGTCGCCCTGGGCTTTTAAGCGGCGTTTGATGTCTTCCCACAGGCGGAAGAACTTGGGGTCGGGCCGGCCGCTGGTGTCGGCCACCGGCAGGCGCGGAATCTTGGTGATGCCGCTCTCGATGGCGTCCACCAAACCGAAATCGCTCACCAGCCAGGGAAACGGCGAGCCCTCGATGTAACCGCTGCCGGCGAGATAGAACGGCGTGGCGGAAAGATCGACGCAGCAGCGGAGGCCCACGGCGGCGTTCAACTTGTCCAGGCCCTCCACCCACACGGTGGCCTCTGCGTTGTCGTCGTCGGAGGCCGCGCCGAAGGCGCTCTCGTCTCCCTTCTTTTTCTTGGTCTTCACCGACTTCTCCGGCGGGGCGGGCCGGTAGGCGTGGTGGGCCTCGTCGTTGAACACCAGCAACTCGCCCCGGCCGTAAAGGTCGTGCAGGACGCGCCGGGCAAACGCATCGGCCCCTTCCTCTCCCTTTTGGACAACGGTGTAGGTCGCACCGCCCTCGGCGTGCTCTGACTCGGGGGCGAACGCGTGCCAATTCGTAATCAGCACCCGACCGACGGAAAGCAACGGACGGAGCTGCGCCGGCACGATATCGAAGATGGCGTAGTAGCTCTTCTCCGGGTCGCCATCGGTGCGGAGCACTTGCAGGCGCTCTTTCACCGTCAGGTTAGGACAGGCGACCAACACGGCATTCGGAAAACGGGTGTCGCCGGGCACCGCGCCGCGATTGCAGAAGGACCAGGCCGTCAGCATGGCCATGACCACCGTCTTGCCCGAGCCCGTGGCCATCTTGCAGCCGTAGCGCGTCAGGGCCTTCTGCTTCTCGTCCCACGGCTGGTCGCGGAGGCGGGGAAAAAATTTGTCGCCCATCTCCGAAGCCAGCGGCGGTTTGCGGCCAGAGAGCATGGCGCCGAAATCCTCCTGAGTCACCTTGGGCGTGAAGCGCGACTTGCGGCCGGAAGCCATGATCTCGTTCAGGTAGATGACGGTCTCCACCGCCTCCAACTGGCAGAAGAAAAGCCGGCGGGCGCGGTCATCGCGTTTCCAGTAGGCGAGCAGCTTCTTGGTGGTCTGGGTGGCGTTCTCGTAGCCGCTTTCCCGCCAGCGGCGCACGTCTTCGCGCAACGCGTTGACGAGCGGCAGCGGCTCGCTGCCGTAGTCGGCGCCGACGCCCTCGATCTCCGTCTGGCCGGTCATCACCCGTTGGGTGGTCCAGAAATAGGTCGCGGCCCGCCGCCCCGGCAGCTTGTTGGCCTTGCCGCTCTTGTCGTAGGACCAATGCCACTTCGGCTCCGTGTAGGGGCTGTTGATGATCGGCTCCTCCACCGGCGCCTGGATCGGCAGCTCGGTTTCCGTCGCGGAAGTTGTCGAAGCGCGGGCCATGGGGATGAAATCAGGATTTTTGGCCGGGGCCAGAGTCCCCGCCCTTGAGGTAGCGGGCGAAGTTTTGATCGAAGTCGGAGAGGTATTCGCGGTCCTGCTTCACCCGGTATTTTTCATATTCGCCGTGGGCCTTGAGGACGGCCATCTCGTGGGAGATCTGGCCGGCGTTTTCGAGGAGCTGTTGCTCGTTGAAATCGAGGAAGCGGCGCACCTGTTCCAGCCAGTTGGCCATCGTCATCACCTTCCGGCTTAGCGCTCGCATCTCGGCGAAATCAATGAACAGGGCGACCAGCCGGTTGAGTTTGTCCACCTCCGCCGCATTGAGGTAGTTTTTGGCCACGGTCACATCGCTCTTGAGCACCTTCCCGTGCGGGGCGTTTTTCCAGGTGGTCAGTCCCATGAAGGGTTTTTCCGCGTCGGCCCGGTCATGCACGATCTCGGCCGCCGTCCGCCCCGTGGTCGCGAAATGCAGGTGATTCTGGACGATCTTGTAGAAGAGCTGGGTCTCCTCGCTGTCGCGGCGGTAGTCGCTGCTGCACTGCTCGAAGACATCGGCGATCTTCTGGTAGGCCCGCCGCTCGCTGGCCCGAATTTCCCGGATGCGCTCCAGCAACTCGTCGAAATAGTCCTGCCCGAAGGCCCGGCCCTGCTTGAGCTGGGTGTCGTTGAGCACGAAGCCCTTGACGATGAACTCGCGCAGGGTGTTGGTCGCCCAGATGCGGAAATGCGTGGCCTTGAGGGAGTTCACCCGGTAGCCAACCGCGATGACGGCATCGAGGTTGTAGTAGGCTACGCCATAGTTTTTCCCGTCGGCCGCAGTTGTTTCCAAAATGGAAACAACTGCCGGCTCCACCAGTTCGCCGCTCTCGAAGATGTTTTTAAGGTGCTTGCTGACCGCCGGCGGCTTCACTCCAAACAGCTCCGCCACGGCCTTCTGGGTCAGCCAGAAGTTGTCCCGCGCGAACAGCACGTTCGCCGTCACCTTGCCGTCGGCGCTCTGGTAAAGCACCACGCGGGCAGGCGGCTGATTGGGATCAGGGAGCGAGGACATTGCTATGATTTGAATGGGATGATTTTTGCGTCTGGGTGACTGGATGACTGCACCGTAGGCCGCGGGACCTGGCGGCATATCGGATCGTTAAGGTAAAAGACTTTATGTTAGGTGATTATTTTTCTCAAATAGCTATTCATCAATAACTAGAATAAAATAATTAAGAAAGCACTTACTCCTCTCCCTCCAGATATTTCCCGTCCAGTCGATGCACGCGCATCACCTCGTTGCCGCGGGGATCGATCACCTTCACGGCCACGCACTGGCGGGGGCCGGGCTTGAAGGGCAGGCTGGTGGTGCCGGTCAGGGCCTCGAACGCCCCTTCGGTCACGCTGGCCTTGAGCGCACGCGACAGTTTCTCCCAAGCCGACTTGTCGGGGAAGAACGCCTGGCAGATGCAGAAGACCTTGCCATCGTAATCGGTGTCGAGGAACCACGCGGCCACCTTGCCGGCGGTGGTGGCCTGGAGCGCATTCTGCACGGGGTCGTAAACGTCCACGCCATCCATGTGGACGACGAGCCCTTCCGCCCGGCCGGTGACCCGCGTGCGCGGCTGGCCGAAGACGGTGAAGATCTGTTCCACCTTCTGCGTCTTCTTGAGCAGATCCTTCATGCTCACGTCGGGCCGGATTTGCGCCAGGTGGATGCGGACTTCGGCGCGGGGCTCGTCGTTGTAGGCTTGGACGGTCTCCTGCGCGGTGGCGTCGAAGGAGAAACCGGCGAAGACGAGGTCGTCGTAACCCCGGCGGTGGGCCGCGCGCAGCGCATTGTCCACCTGGAAGCTGGTCACGCTGCCGAATTCCGGGCCGATGACCACGGCCACGCGGTGCGGCTTGCCGTCCTCAGCCTGAAACTCGCCCTCGGCGTGGAGAAAGCTGCTCTCGATGGCGTCGAGCTGGGCGAACTTCGCATGCTTGTTGCCGAGGAAGGTCAGACCGTCGTGCTTGAGCAGTCCCAGCATGCGCTCGATGTGCGAGGCGGCCTGCGCCACGTCGCGCTCCGGCGCGGCCGTGTCCTCGAAGGTCTCCAGTTCACCGGGCGCGCCACCAATCGGACCGGTCTCTTCCGCCTCGCCCTTGAGCGACGTTTCCGGCGGGCGCACGGACTCGACGGTGAAGGGGCCGGCCACGCGAGCGACGCCGCGCACGGCTTCAGGCTGGTCCACCAACTCCTCCTGCTCGGCGTTGGCGGCGATGGCGGCGTTGACCTCGTCCATCTTGGCCCGCCAGGCGGTGCGGTAGGCAGTGAGCGCGGCAGCGAGCGGTGCGGGCCAGTCGGGATCGATGTCGAAAGGCACTTCCCAATCTCGCCACGTGCCGGTGGGCGGAATGGCCGCACGATAAGCCTCGACCTGCTTGGGTGTGATTTTCTTACCGGCGACAATGAGCTTAGGGTCGATGCTGGGGAGCAGCCAGCGGCGCTGATCAGCGTCGGTGATAGAGTTCGCACCGTCGGCGACATGCTTGCCGAGCAGCTTGGCAACGAGTTTCTGCTGTAGGGCCGTCGCTTGCGACGCGCCGAGTCCCGCGAGCACGGTGTTCAACTCTTTCAAACGAGCAACGAGGATGGGCTCGTGCTTGGCGAAGATCGCGTCGAGACCTTGATTTTGAGCGATGCTCTTAAGCGTTACATACGGAATGGTCTCGTAGTGAAAGCCGTAGCTAGGGTTTTGTGGTGCGCCTGGATCAATCCCCGCTGCAGGGTCCTTGGTTTTGTAGGTATCAAAGCTCGCGGTTAGCAGTCGCTGACGAGCAATAGCGATTGCTACACGTGAGCTATCAATAGTAATCCATCGACGCCCCCATTGCTCGGCGACGAAAGCACTCGTGCCGCTACCGCACGTAGGATCGAGCACAAGATCCCCCGGGTCCGTGCACATCAACATACAACGTTGTATGATCTTAGGATTTGTTTGGACCACATACACGGGATTCGCGGCCCCACCTAGTCCATCCCACCAGTTTGTGAGCGTTTTCGCTGCGAAATCGTCGAGATACCTAATTCCGTCAATCGAGTTTCCTAGTGCACATACTCGCGCGGCTTCGCGGAGGCGCAGCATTGGTGGCAAATCGGCATCATTTTCTCTCTTACTACGAAATGACCAACACCTGTTCTCGGGCGGATTAAATTTCCTCCCTTGAAATTCAATCGGATCAACCTGGGTGGCCCTGAAGCCGCCATTGGTAACCGGCCAAGCACGAAAGAATCGTGCACCTGGATAGTCTGAAAGCAAACGCTCCGGATATTCGAAGTAATTGCGGTCTTCGCCTGCTGGAGATTTGATGGAGTTCAATGGCTGCTGTGATCCATTACTTAACTCCACCCAACGGAATTCGGACACTGATTCTTCATCAATGGCACGCCTCTCGTAGAGCCTGTTAAACTTGATCTGACCAGATTCCCGCGGCGATTTGCCAAACCAAATAATATACTCATTCACCGGATCGATCATGCTGCTCTTTTGTGAGCCTTTCTTCTTGATGAGCATGGTTACGACGTGGCATTCCGGTCCAAAGACCTCATCCATCATTGCTCGAACCCGATGTAAGTTCTCATCGGATATTTGCAGGAAAATCGAACCTGAGTCAGTGAGTAGCTCTCGCGCCAGCACCAAGCGCTGTTTTAAATATGCGAGATAAGAATGGACGCCTAGAGTCCACGTGTCCCGATAAGCACGGATCATCTCGGGTTCTCTGGAAATATCGGCGTCTTTGTCCCCGACCTCACGCTTTCCAACCTCGTTCTGCCAGTTGCTGCTGAATTTGATTCCGTAAGGCGGGTCGAAGTAGATCATCTGCACCTGTCCGGCGAGACCCTCGCGGCGAGCGAGACTGGTCATTACCTGGAGCGAGTCGCCGGTGATGAGCCGGTTCGCCCAGGCGACATCGTGTTGGTAATAGGCGCGGGCCTCGCGGGCTGATTGCACGCCCTCGGCGAAGAGATCGCGCTGGATGTCCTCGCGCCGCACGGCCCGCAAAATCGCCTGCGCGGAGACGCGCTCGTGGATGTGGAGCGCCACCGGCTCGACCGAAAAATCCGGCTGCTCGCGCTTGCCCGCCCACTCCAGCCAAGGCTGCGGCGCCTCCAGGAGCGCGGCCAGTTCCTCTGTCTCCGCCGCTGTAAGCGGCCGGCGACGCGCCTCGTCGAGCAGGGCCCGCTGGCGCGTGATTGCCTCGTTGAACCGCAGCACCGGCGCCCGGTGCGGATCGTAAGCGTAGGTGATCTGGGCCGCCTCCTCGACATGCCCCAGCGCATCACCCGCCGCCGGCAGATTCTTGCGCGTCGCCGCGGTGTAACGGTGCTCGGTCACCGGCGATGCGGATGACGTTGAGGTCTTGGCTTTGGGTTGAAGGGCTGCCGCCGCCCGCCGCGCCCGCTCCAACTCGGGCACCACCGACTCGACTTCCTCGGGAGCAAAAAGCTCCATCCGGTTGGCCTGTGAACCGACAGAGTCAATCAACGGAATCGCAGGCGCAGCAGGTTGAGGGCTTGCGCCGCCCGCCCGTCGCACGGAGCCCCCACGGCCCTTGCCCTTTTCCAGGATACCGGCGGCGACGAGCTCATCGCGCACTGTGGCATAGGTGGCTTCGTCCCAGCCGAGTTGCTCGCGCAGCATCGTATTGCCGATGGAAGAGCCATCGCGGGGGATGAGGGCGAGCAGAGCGGATTGTTGGGGCGAAAGCGGGACACTCATACTGGTCTTGCCTCGAAAAAATGGACAGTGGTTTAAGCGGGCAAGCTGTCAGTTTTTGAGTATTTGAGTTCGAAGGCCACAGGGGAGAGATAATCCAGGGAGCTGTGGCGCCTCGATGGATTATAGAA
>JAGNQV010000306.1 GCA_017988885.1 Opitutaceae bacterium
GAAAATCGTCGCTGGCCTTCGATACGATCTATGCGGAGGGCTACCGGAAATACATGGAGTCGCTCTCCACGCAGGCGCGCCAGGTGCTCGACCAGCTGAAACGGCCGGAGGTGGATTTTATCCATGGGCTTTCACCGGTGCTGGCCATCGAGCAGCGGACGGGCGGCGCTTCACCCCGCAGCACGATTGCGACCGTCACGGAGATCGCCGACTATGCCCAGCTCCTGTGGGCGTTGGCCGGCGAACAGCGTTGCCCGAAGGATGGCGGTCGCATCGTGCGGCGTTCGCTCGACGATAATGTGCAGCACGTGCTCACCGCCTGCGCCGGTGAGCGCATCATGGTGTTGGCGCCAGCCATGCGCGCCAAGCCGAGCGTGCTGCGCGACGAACTGCCGCGCTTGCGGCAGCGGGGCTTCCAGCGCGTGCGGCTGGACGGCGTGATCAAGAATCTCGACGAGACAAATCTGGTGCCGACCGGAGCCAAGGAAATTGCGGTTGAGCTCGTGGTGGACCGGTTGACGGCGACCGCGGACCAGCGTTCACGTCTGGCGGATTCGCTGGAGCTCGCCTTCCGTGAAGGCAAGGACCGCGCGCTCGTGCTGGCGCAAAAAAGCACCGATGCGCCTTGGCGGGAAATGCCGCTGAGCCAGCACCTCGCCTGCGAGCTTTGCGGCGATGTTTTCGAGAAACTCACGCCGCGGCATTTTTCCTTCAATCACAACGAAGGCGCCTGCACCACCTGCGGCGGCCTGGGCCGGCAATTGCGTTTTGTGCCGGAACTGCTGGTGCCCGATCCAGCGAAGAGCATCCGGGAGGGCGCGCTCAAACCGTGGCGGATCGGCGGAAAAAATCTCATCATCAAGCACAACGCCTTGCTGAAACAGCTCGCGGAGCAACTGCCGTTTGATCCCGACACGCCCTGGCAGGAACTACCGCCCGCCACCCGCGAGGCCATCTTGCGCGGAGCAGGGGAGCGGCAGTTTGCCTTCAAGCTGCGCCGGATGCGCGAGCCGCGGACGATGCCGTTCGCAGGGGTGATCGCCGATTTGGATGAAAGCTTTCGGGAAACGGACAGCGAGGGCTTCCGGGCCCGCCTCACGACCTTCATGGTGAGCGGCACTTGTCCGGCATGCCTCGGCGGCCGGCTCAATGCCCGCAGCGGCGCAGTGCGGGTGCAGGGAGTTACTTTTCCGGAGTTTCTCGCGCAGGATGTCACGGCCGGCCATGCCTTCGCGGCTGCCCTAGTGGCTTCGCATGCGGCGGACAAGGCGTTGGATGAAGTGGTCGCGGGGATCGAGCAGCGTCTGCATTTTCTCAGGCAAACCGGACTGGGCTATCTGACTCTCAACCGCGATTACGTCACACTGTCTGGTGGCGAATCCCAACGGGTGCGGCTCGCGACCCAATTGGGCATGGGCCTGATGGGTGTCATCTACGTGCTCGACGAACCCAGTATCGGGCTGCATCCGGCCGACAATGAGCGCCTACTCGCCCAACTCCGGGAACTGCGCGACCGCGGCAATACCGTGCTGGTGGTCGAGCACGACGAAGACACGATGCGGATCGCCGACGAATTGATCGAGTTGGGTCCGGAGGCCGGAACCGCAGGCGGACAGCTTTTGTTTCAAGGCACGGCGGCCGCCTGCGCGGCCTTGCCGGCAAAACTGTCGCGCACCGGCCCCTATCTTGCCCGCAAAATGTCCGTCATCCGTGAGGCGGCCGCCAAGCAGCCGGATGGCGCATGGCTGACCGTCCGCGAGGCGGGCGAAAACAATCTGCGCGGCATTGATGCGAAATTTCCCGTCGGACTGCTGACCTGTGTCACCGGGGTTTCGGGTTCGGGGAAAAGCACCCTCGTCAATGACATCCTGGCCACCGCCGCGGCGCGCAAGCTGAACGGGGCCCGCACCCTGCCGGGCAAACACCGGCAGATCGAGAATCTGGATCTCTTCGAGAAGCTGGTGCTCGTGGACCAGGAACCCATCGGGCGGAGCCCGCGCTCAAACCCCGCGACGTTTGTCGGTCTCATGGATTTGTTGCGCGACCTCTTCGCCCAAGTGCCCCTGGCCAAGGTGCGCGGTTACAAAGCCAGCCGGTTTTCCTTCAATGTGCGTGGCGGGCGCTGTGAGCGCTGTCAGGGCGACGGCGTCATCAAGCTCGACATGCAGTTCATGGCCGACGCGTATGCGCCGTGCCCGAGTTGTGCCGGGCGACGCTTTAACCGCGAAACGCTGGAGGTGCTTTTTCACGGGCGCTCAATCGCCGACGTGCTCGACATGACCGTCAACGAGGCCATCGGTCTTTTTCGCAACATTCCCCGCGTGCTCGACAAGCTGGCGACGCTGGATGCCGTCGGGCTCGGCTACCTCAAGCTGGGGCAAGCGGCGCCGTCGCTCTCAGGCGGTGAAGCGCAACGCCTCAAGCTGTCGCTGGAGCTGAGCAAGAAGCAGCAGGGCGAGACGCTTTACATCCTCGATGAACCGACCACCGGATTGCATTGGACCGACATCCAGCGCCTGATGGACCTGCTGTTCAAACTGCGCGACGCCGGCAATACCATCATCATCATCGAGCACAACCTGGACGTCATTAATCTCGCTGACTGGCTCATCG
>JAGNQV010000307.1 GCA_017988885.1 Opitutaceae bacterium
GATGGGTGCGACGGGGTGCGGCGAGCGAATAGATTACGAGGTCAACTTGGCCGAGGTCAGCCTTGATGGCCGCAACGACCTGCTGCTTCATTTCATGGGTGAACGCGTCCCCCATGAAATTGCGGGCATAGAGGCCGGCGGCGCGGGCGGCATGGGTGAAAGCGATGCTGTTATACCAGCCGGGCGTGGCAGTGCGGCCTTCTTCGGAGGGACGTTCAAAAAAGACGCCCACGGTGGCGGCGCCGGAGCCAAAGGCAGCGGTGATGCGTGAGGCGAGGCCGTAGCCGGTCGAGGAGCCGAGCACGAGGACCTTCTTGGGGCCTTGCTTGATCGGGCCTTGGGCTTTGACGTAATCGATCCACTCCTGCACGTGTGCGGCACAGCCTTGGGGGTGGGCAGTGACACAGACAAATCCGCGAACCTTGGGTTTGATGATCATACGAAGTTAAGTTTCGGCGGCAGCTATTAGGGCGTCGAGAGTAGATTTCCCCGCCCGCAAACGGTTGTCATTGACTTAGCAGCACCATAGGGCCTTCGGCCTTCGGCACGCCGCCCTTGCGCTCAAGACTGACGGCAAACTTGGCAGTGCTCTTTACGGGCTTGTCGGCTTTGAATTTTACGTAGGCGCCACCTGTCGCAGGGTCCACGTGGAACACGCCACCATCCACTGGAACGGGGTATTGGGGGTCGACCACCCAGAGCTGGTAATCCTTGTCCGGGGTGAGTGCTGGAAGTTTTTCCACGCTGAGCACACCTTCCTGGGTGTTTGGGTTCCAAACGGCGACGGCCATGGCGTGCGGCGAGTTGCCGAGCAAAGAGGCAAGGGTGGAAATCTTGAACTGTGCGAGGTCGCCTTGTTCTTTCATCTGCTTGTTCAACGAAGCGACCTGTTGCGCGGCGGTATGTAACTGGTGATTCGCCAGCAGTCGCTCCGCCTCCAGTTGGTTACGGGCACTTTGCAGTGCGGCGTCAGCCAAGAACTGCTGATCTTGTAATAGCGCATTCTCGGTGCGCGTCGTCAGGTATAGCTGGCCGAACCATATCGCGGTCAGTGCGAAACCGGCGGCGGCGGCGAGCGGGACCCAGAAAGAGAGGCGGAAGGGCAGGACGTAGCCGGCGGGCGGAGCCGGGGTGGGGAGCGTGGCGATTTGCGCCATGAGTCGGTCTTTCAAAGCAGTCGGGGGCTCCATGGCCGGTGCGATGAAGGCAATACTACTGGCGGCAGCGACCAACTGGTCGACGAGGGAACGCAACTCTGGTTGCCCAGCGAGCATGCCTTGAAATTGCGTGAGCTCAGTGCCCTCGAGGAGGCCGAGGGCGTAGAGGGAAGCGCGTTCCTCTTGGGGCTCGTCGATCATGTGCGAGGCGCGAGCGTGTCGCGGAGTTTGAGGAGTCCGCGCCGGATGCGGGCTTTGACGGTGCCAAGAGGTTCGCGGAGGCGGCTGGCGATTTCCTGTTGAGTAAGGCCGCTGAAAAAGGCCAGCTGCAACGCGCGTTGCTGCTCGGCGGGTAGGTTGGCCACGGCGGCGCGGACCGCGGTGGCGGTCTCGCCGCATTCGAGATGAGCGACAGAATCGGCCCCGGCTGGTTCGTCGTAGCCAAGGTCTTCGGGTGCGGATTGGCTGAGCAACTCCGAGCGGCGTTTGCGCTGGCGGATCCGGTCGATCGCTCGATTGCGTGTGAGTGTCACCGCCCAAGAAAATGCCGTGCCGCGAGAGGACTCGAAGTCGGAAGATTTCTGCCACAACGCGATAAAGACGTCCTGCACGATATCCTCGGCCTCCTTGGCATCGCTCAAGATGCGGACGGCGGTGGCATAGAGGGGGCGGGAAAACCGGTCGTAAAGGTCGGCGAACGCCTGACGATCACCGCGCGCCATGCGCTGTAGGAGTAGAGAATCCTGCTCGTTCTGCTCGTGGCGTTCCGCATCACCGGACGTTTTCTCCAGTAAGCTCATACGACTCCGGTTTTTCTCCCCAGCCAGAGCGAAGGCGCAGGCGGTGGACAAGCAGGGAGAATAGACGGACATTTGCTTATCATACGCGTAGGGGACACAGGAGGATGCTTAAAAAATCCTTCAGCGAATCAACTGGATAAAATCCTGGCCAGAATCATAGCACGGCCATGCCGATCAAGCCCAGGATGATTAGGGCGGTCAGCACCGCAAGGATGCGCATTTCTGGTTTGGTGACACGTAATGGCATCAGAGTCCGAGTGGTTGGAGTTGGGTAAAAATCTCGCGGACGAGAGGTTCGTTTTGCAGGAGTGGCCAGGGCTGGTTGCTCGAAATCCGGACGAAAGTCTGGTCGCCGTCGTGTCGAAAACCGTATTTCCAAGCGATTTTCAGTAGCTCGTCCCATGCGTAGGGATCCTCATAGGCGATGGCCCGTCCGCCGAACAAATGCCAGAACCAGACGTATTGCGGATATGCGCCATTACGAAAAAACCGCGACTCCGCATTGGGCAGACTGCGGTGGTTGACTTGTAACTGCTCACGCGGTTGAGCCTGAGGCACGACTACCCAGCCAGCGCCCGGCCAACACGCATCGGGAGTGTGCGATGCGACCTGACTCACCGGTGTCTGGCCGGCGCGCCAGTAGGCCAAATAG
>JAGNQV010000308.1 GCA_017988885.1 Opitutaceae bacterium
CGTGCGTCGCCGATGACCGGTGGGCGATGACCGTGGCGGAGTCGGCGCGTCCCGTGTTGTTCAAGTTTCTGCTGAATGACGAAACCTGGTGCGCGGGCGACGATCTGACGGCCGCGCCGGGCAGCAGCGTGACGTTCACGCCGGAGTTCTAACCGGCGCCGGCGCGCGGTCCCGATCAGGATTGAGCTCAAGCAGCCGCGCTTGCAGCCGGGCGGCCGCTTGGTCGCGATCGGCGAGGTCCGTTGCCGGAATATAGTCGCAGCGCATGCGCACGCGCGAAAATGGCTTGGGCAGGTAAAAACGGTCCCAGCTTTTGTTGAGCCGCCAGGCCGATTCAAAGTCCGCTCCGATGAGCAGGATGGGCGTGCGGGTGCGCCGGGTGACGATGAGGGCGCCGGGCTTCAGCTCGTAAATCGGCCCGCGCGGGCCGTCGGGCGTGATGCCAACATCATAGCCTTGGCGCAACACATCCACGAGGGCGGTGACTGCCTCGCGGCCGAGCTTGTGGCTGGAGCCGCGCACCGTGCGGAGGCCGATGAGCGAAAAAAACGCGTCGAGCCAGGCGCCGTCGCTGCTCGCGCTGACCAGGGCATACATCGGCTTGCCGCGCCGGTAGCGCAGAAAAATCATGGCGGCGAGGAAGAGCCGGTTGTGCCAGAGCACCATCGCAATGGGCTCGTCGCATTTCGTGAAGTTGCGCACGTCCTCCGGTGTCTCATCGAACCGCAGCGTGCGGATCCACAAGCGGATCAGCAGCCCGAGCGGCCAGAGCACGGCGCGGCGCCAGCCGGAGATTTGCTGCACTTGGGGGGGCGGGGAAGAAGATGGCGGGGGCGTGTTCAGCACGGGCGTTGTTGTGGAAACGGGGCGGCACGCCAAGCGTGAATCACAGGGACGGTTGACCCATGGCGGGTTCATGTGCAGCAACCGCCCATGTCCGTCACGCTGCCTTCCTGTCCGCACCTGCCCGCCGCCCGGGCCGACCTCGACTGGCGGGCGTTGCACATGCATCGGGAAGACGAACGGCGTGACGATTTTTATTACGCCTGCCTCGAATACGGCCAGTCGCTCTGGCAGCGCGGCATGGCGGCGCGGGCCCTGCTTTGCCTGGACCGCGCCTTGGGCGCGGATTTACGCGGCGATGCACCGGTGTTGCGCGACTGGCCGCTGCCTTATGCGGCGATGGCGTGGTGCATCGCGCAGACGCCGGCAGGAATTTTTATCGGTAATCCGCGCGTGCATTTTCAACATTATGCCGATCGCATGAACGAGCCGCGATGCGAGCAGCGCCGCTGGCGCGCGTGGGCCTGTTGGGCACTGGCGCGGGCGGTGCGGCCCGAACTGCCCGGCGACCCGCGCCATCAGGTGGAGGAACCAGCGCGCGCGTTGATTGCGGCCAAGCTCGAACAGCATGGCCTGCCCGGCGAGGCGGCGCTTTGGCAGACTGTGCTGGACGGCGTAACCCTTTAGTTGGAAAAAACGAAAAAACCGGCAGCTTTTTGGGCTGCCGGCTTAATCAAATGGCGGGATGGACGGGACTCGAACCCGCGACCTTCTGCGTGACAGGCAGACGCTCTAACCAGCTGAGCTACCACCCCGTGAAACGGGAAAGAGTGCGGAACGTAGAATCGAGGTTAGGCAAGTCAAGCGCGGTTTTACCCTTGTCGCTGATTCAACCAGCCGCTACCGCTGCGGGCCTCAAATGCGGTGGTAGCTCAGCTGGATAGAGCAGCGGTTTTCTAAACCGCCGGTCGGGTGTTCGAGTCACCTCCACCGCACCATACTTTGCTCACGGGTTGCGGCCCAGTGCGCTTAGTAGGGCCGGGCAACCGTGGCCAACGACCCGCGCCGGGCGAATGGGGTCGGTTTTTGCGGGTTGCCTGCGGCTTAAAACCGGCGATTTTCCCTGCATGGTCAAAAGCACGGGCATTTATCAGGGCGAGCTCAACTGTCAGCTCACGCACGGTCCGTCGGGCCAAGTCATCGAAACTGATGCGCCGGTGGACAATCAAGGCCGCGGCTTGGCGTTTTCACCGACCGATCTCACCGCCGCCTCGCTCGGTTCCTGCATTGTGACCACGATGGCGATCGTGGCCAAACTCAAGCTGGGCTTCGATATCCCGGGCGTGCGCTGGGAGGTGAGCAAGGAAATGTCCACCGACGCGCCGCGCCGCATCGTGCGCCTCCGGACCGAGGTCTGGTTGCCGATTCCCCAGTCGAAGGATCCCACGGGGGCCTTGGAGCGCGCCGCGCTCGGCTGTCCCGTGCACCGCAGCCTGCATCCGGACCTCGACCGGCCGGTGGTGCTGCATTGGGCCGACGAGAGCTGAGCGGCGGCGGCCACCACACGCCACCGACCCGCGCGCGCGATCATGTTTTCCGCCCTTCCGGTTGCTGGGTTGGCGGGGATTTTTTTAACAGCGGCGGCGGCTGTCTGGATCGCGGGAATTTATCTGACAAACGCCACCGACGTGCTGGCGGTGCGTTGGGGTTTCGGCGAGGCCATCGGCGGACTCGTGGTGCTGGCCATCATTACCAATCTGCCCGAGATCGCCATCACGGCGAGCGGGGCGTTGCGGGGTGAATTGGAGGTCGCGGTCGGAAAT
>JAGNQV010000116.1 GCA_017988885.1 Opitutaceae bacterium
TCGCCTTGTTTTCCAGCCATTTCATCTGCAAGCCCCGCGGCAACGGCAAACGCGTGCCGTGGCACGAGGATTCCGCCTACTGGCGCGGCATGCTCGACCCGATGGAGGTCGTGACCGTCTGGCTCGCGATCGATCCCGCGCGCAAGGAAAACGGCTGCATGTATGTCGTGCCTCATTCGCACAACACCGGCAAACAGGGCTTTTCGGATTATGAGGACATCGCCGCCGAGGCGGCGGTGTTTTCCACCGAAATCACCCGCACCCAGCGCAACGATGCCGCCGCCGTCGCCGTCGAACTCGCACCGAACCAGTGCAGCCTCCACGACGGCCGCATGATTCACGGCAGCCCGGCCAACACGAGCAGCCTGCGCCGTTGCGGCTATACAATGCGCTACATCAGCACGCGCTCGCGTTTCAACCGGGAAAAATTTCCCTGGCACCAGCTTTATCTCGCCCGCGGCCAGGACCGCGCCGGAAACATTTACGGCGACCCCACCAAAGCCTACCCTGAGCTGGCCCGCTTCCGCGCCAAGCACGGCAAGAGCGGCCACTGATTCCGCTTGGGAGCGCGGGCGGCCCGCCCGCATTTCTCTCTTCACGGCGCGCCACCAGCGCGCCGTTTTCGTGTCCACTCAACCCCTTGCGCACCCGCGCCACTTTAAATCGACTTCACACCGCAAGCGTCCTCGTTTGACGCCATGTCACTTGCCACCCTCTCTGCCCGTGCCCTGCAAATCCGCGCGCTCTACGATCAACAAGCCCTGCGTAACTGCGGCCGCCCGTGGACACCCGCTGAATTCGCCCAAGGGCTCGCCGGCGATGTCGGCGACCTGATGAAACTCGCCATGGCCAAGCAAGGCCTGCGCCCGGCCGAGAACGTCGACGCCCGACTCGCCCACGAACTCGCCGATTGCCTCTGGTCCGTCCTCGTGCTCGCCGACTGCTACGGCCTCAACCTCGAAACTGCTTTCACCCGGACCATGGACGAGTTGGAACAGAAACTCACTCCTCCACCTCAAACCAGAACGGCACGAACACCTCGCGGCCGCCGAGATTGATTTGTGCCCAGATCACGTAGCGGCCGGCACTCGGAATGGTAACTTTGAAGTCCATCACCGGACGCAGGACGTCGGGTCGCTTGAGCAGGTCCGCCTCGGTGGGATGCAGATGCGCGAACCCGCTGCGCGCTTCGTCGAACGCCACGAGGTGCGCATAGGCTCCCATTACCGTCTCAAGCGGCACCGGCGCGCCATCCGCGCGCGTAATTTCAAAGCGCAGATCGACCGGTTGGCGTGCGCGCACAGGTTGCACCCCGGGGATCAGCACAAAGCGGTAGCCTTCGTGCTCCGCCGTCCAGGAAAGTGCGTGCTGCATGACCATGGTCATGCCCGCGGGCAGGCGCGCACCACCGACATTCAAATCCACCGAGGCATAGAGTCCGCGGGCCGTGGCCACCGGCGTGAAGTCGGCAAAGACCCGGTAGGGCCCGCTGCGGTGCGGCGTGAAGGCGAACGTCCACTCGCCCGGGTTGCGCCCCGGCTCAGGGTGCACGTGCTGGTAATCGTTCAACCACGGATCAATGATCAGCAGATGCAGCTTGCGCGTGTGGGTGACGAGCAAGTCTTCCGGTGCGATGGCTTTTCCACTGGAAGTTTTCAGCACCAGCGTGAAGCGCGTTTCCACGTCGGGTGGCACGTCGGGATTATCCGGCGTGAGCGTCATCGTCACCGGCGATCGCACCGCGACGACCGGGATGAATTGCGGATTGAGCGCATCGCAAAACTCGATCGAGTTCGTGCCCGCCACCCGGAAGTCCATGTGATTGAGGTTTGTCCCCGTGGGCAGGATGCGAAAGCCGCCGTAAAGCGCGACTGCGCCTAGCGTGATGAAGACCAATTGCCGCCAGCGGGCGGCACCCAGCACTGTGGTGGCAGGGTTCATCCGCGGTGCATCTTCGCCACAAAATCGCGCGGCTCCCACGCACTGCCGTCGGCCCGGTGGATGATCCGGCCCTTTTCGTTGATCAGCAGGGTCGTCAGCGTATGCGTCAGCAAGTCGCCTTTGAACTCCGCGATGACGCCAAACTGGGCCAGCAAATCCTTGATGGCGTCTTCGGGACCGGTGAGGAACGAAAAATTACCGGTGTCGATACCGCGGGCATCGGCATATTCCTTGAGCACCCCGGGGGTATCGTAGGCCGGATCGAGCGTGATGGAAATCAGCTCGAGGTTTTTCACGTCCGCTGCCTTGGCCAGTTTTTGCGTGGCCATCATCTTCATCGTGGCAGCCGGGCACATCGTGGCGACCGGACAACGGGTGAAGATAAAATTTATCATGATCTCCTTGCCGCGAAAACGCGCACTCTGCACGACCTTCCCCGTCTGGTCATACAGCGCGAAGTCAGGCAACTGCTCGCCCACCTCACGGTAAACGCCCCGCCCGCGAATCATCGTGTCCTGGCGCAGGGCATTCGCCCCGGCCGCCACGGCAGCATCGGCCGCACGGTCATCGGGCCAGATTTTCTCCAGTCGGAAATCGCCTTTCGCGCTCGGGATCATCGCGGCACGGATGCGCTGACCGGGCTTGGCGTTTGCCATGTCACCGGCGGAAACCAAAAACTCCATCGTCATCGCCGGCATGTAATCTTCGACCGCCTCGTGTTTCACGATGAGCACGTTGCGCGCAGCCTCCACCGCAATGATTTCACCATACAGCGCGTAATGTTTCTCCGCCGGGGCCGCGTTGGCGGACTTTGCACTCTCGGCCGGCCGCGCGCAGCCGCCAATCAACAACACTACCAAGGCGGCAAATACGCGCGGGCCATTAGATTTCATACCACTACGGATTCGCCGGTGGATAAAATTGTCAAAGGGTTTGCGGTGAATAGCGCGAACGCTTCTATCTCACAGTTTTCCCGCTCATGACCTCCCCTATTTGCTCTTCGCGCCCTGTCGCCTACCAACCGGCACTGGCTTGGTTTGCCGCGATTGGGAGCGCCTGGGTCTTTGTGCTGGTAACGCTCGGGGCTTTTACCACCAGCATCGGCGCGGGCATGGCGTTTCCCGACTGGCCGCTGTCGAACGGTTCCGTCAATCCGCATGGCTGGCTGATCAATATCGCCATGTTTGCCGAACACTCCCACCGGCTCAGCGGCACCATGATGGGCCTGATCACCTTGGTGCTGGCACTTTGGCTCTGGCAACGGGAGCCCCGGCGCTGGCTGCGCGGCTTGGGCTGGACGGCCCTCATCATGGTCGTGGCGCAAGGCACCATTGGCGGCACCCGCGTGCTGCTCAATGACGTGCATGTGCCCGGCTTCGAAATGACCCTCGGCCAGATGCTGCGCATCCCACACGGGATTCTGGCGCAGCTTTATATCTGCGCGCTGATTGCCATCGCGGTTTCGCTGACCCGGGGCTGGATGGAACGCGCGCTCCCGGTCTCCTGTGCCGTCCGCCGGACCGGCACGTTTTGCGTGCTGTTACTGGTGGTGCAACTGGCCATCGCCGCCACCATGCGGCACAACCACGCCGGACTCGCCATCCCTACGTTTCCGCTGTCCACCGCGGCAGGGGCGTTTTTCCCGGCGCACTGGGATTATCGGGTCGCGCTGAATTTCGCGCACCGGACCATGGCGCTGGTGCTCACGATTGCGCTCCTGTGGTATGCCCTCAGGCTCTGGACCGATCGCGGCACTTCCTTGCTGATGCGTTCCGGGGCCTCGGCCATGATCGGTTTACTGGCCTTGCAGATTCTGCTCGGCGCCCACATCATCTGGAAATTGCGTGAACCGCAGGTGACGACCGGTCATGTCGTGGTCGGGGCTTTGCTGCTCGCCACCACGTTTTGGCTCAACTGGCTCGCGCACCGTGACGTGATTGAAGACCAACCCACTGCCCCATGACCGATCCCCTGCCCAAAGCCGCCTGGGGTGACTATCTTGAGCTGACCAAGCCGCGCTTGAGCATGCTCTCGGTCATCACCGCGCTCGTCGGTTACGCTGCGGCCCGACCGCCATTTCTCTTGGGCGAGCTGCTGGCCGTGAGCATCGGCACCTGTCTCGCCGCCGGCGGCGTCGCCGCGCTAAACCAGTGGATGGAGCACGACACCGATGCGTTGATGCAGCGCACCGCCTCCCGCCCGATCCCTTCCGGTAAAGTGGCCACCGGTTCGGCCTTCGTGCTCGGCACGCTCATGTGCTCCGTCGCGCTCGGCCTGATTTTTTACAAGGTCAACGGTTTGGCGGCATTTTTCACCTTGGCCACCATCGTCTCTTACCTCGGCTGGTATACGCCCGCCAAGCGCTGGTCGCGCTGGAGCACGGAAATCGGTGCCGTCGCCGGCGCTTTCCCACCGCTCATCGGCTGGGCCGCGGGCGAGGGGAGAGTCACGGCGCTGGGTTGGATCCTCTTTGGCATTCTGTTCTTCTGGCAGATGCCCCACTTTCTGGCCATCGCTTGGACCCACCGCCGCGACTACGCGGCCGTGCATTTCCCCATCCTATCCGTGCGCGACGAAGCCGGAGCCTATGTGGCGGGCTGGTCGTTCACCAACACCCTCCTGCTCATCATCGTCAGCGTGCTGCCCACCTTTTTGGGACTGGCCAGCCGCTGGTATCTGCTTGTGGCCATCCTCGCCGGCGGCTGGTTTCTTTGGCGAGCGCTGGTTTTCATGCGCCCCAAACAACGCGATGGGGCGGCGCGCAAGCTGTTCTTCGCCTCCATTTTTTATCTGCCGCTGGTGCTTGGCGCCCTCGTCGCCGATCGCGTGGTTTTTTTCTGATTCACCATGACTCTCCAAGACGTCCCGGCCCTGAACGCCGCCCTCAACGCCCTCGCCACCGCGCTGCTCACGGCGGGGTTCATCCTGATCAAACTCGGCCGGCGCGAAGCGCACCGGAAAGTCATGCTCAGCGCCTGCTTCGTGTCGGCGGTCTTCTTAGTCGGCTACGTGACGCACAAGATCCTGATTCACGGCGTGCACACGCCATTCGGTGGCCAAGGCGCCATTCGCACGGTCTATTTTGCGATGCTCGTCTCGCACATCATCCTGGCCACGGCCATCGCCTACCTCGTGCCACGCACGTTCTTTTTCGCCATCAAAGGCAACTACGAACGCCACAAGGCTTGGGCCAAATGGACGTTTCCCATCTGGTATTACGTGTCGGTGACCGGCGTGCTGGTGTATTTCTTCCTCTACCAGTGGTGGCCCGTGGCGAAGTAAGTTTCACGTCTTCCGCCATTGTCGCCGGGCTTTTGCCAGGCCACCGCGGATCGGCCGGCTTGACCGGGCAGGCCTCCCTTTTGCCGCTGTGGGCCAAACCTCCCAAATAAAAAGGCGGGGATCGAAATCCCCGCCTTGAAAATTCCGGCCGGGCGCAAGGCCCAGCGAGTTATTTGACCGTGATCAAACCCTTCATGCCGACTTGGAAGTGGGCGGGGAAGGTGCAGAGGAACGGATAGTCGCCAGCCGCATCAAACTTCAGGACGATGCTGTCGGACTCCTTCGGCCCAAGCAGCTTGGTGTGGGCCACGATCTCGCTTTGGAGCGCGGCGGGGATGTATTCCGTAGTGGCCGAGACCGCAGCAGCGGTGGCGAAGGCCGCCACGTCGGAGCCGGCCTTAAGGACGCAGAGATTATGCCCCATCGCCTGCTTCGGCATCGTGCCGGCGTTAACGAGGACGATTTTAACCTCTTCCCCGACGGCCAGCTGAATGGCATTGAGGTTGAACTTCATGGCATCACTGGCCGTGATCTCGATGGTGCGAGGACCGGAAGTGGCCGCGGTGACTGCCGGGGCGACGGTTTCTTCCTTCTGCGAACAGCCGGCAACGGCGAAAGCAACAAGGGCGGAGGCGATAAGGAGGCGGGTTTTCATAGCAGAGCAAGTCTTACGCCGCTCGTGCGACAATGCAACCCCTGCGGCACAATCAAACACTTGGCTAATGCGCAGACCATTGGAATTAATAGATTTTCCACGGGAGGTCTCCCGCGGTTACGAAATGAAAACTCCAAGGATTATGGCTTGAAATGGTGGAGCGTTCGCGAACTCTCATGCGCGTTGGCGTTCGCCGCCAGCACTCACCTTTGACCTGTCAGCTTACAATGCGTTTGCCTTCCCTCCTCTCAAACATCACCCGCTGGAGCCGCGCCGGTTTGGTGCTCGGCGTCCTCACGCTCCTCACGGGTTGCGACCTCAACTTCTGGCGCATGGATGGCCACCAAACCACCATGGTCACCGCCGGCCCGGTCGCCAAGTCCCAGCTTGAGGTGTTCTATGTCACCTGCTGGGTCACGTTTATCATCTTTATCATCGTGGGTAGCGTGCTCGCTTACGCCACGATCAAGTTCAAGGCCCACAGCGAGGCCGACGAAAACGCCGAGCCGCCCGAGCAAGGCCATGGCAACCCCCTCGTCGAAATCGGCCTTATCGCCGCCTCGGTGCTGGCGCTCGTCATCATTTCCATTCCTACCCTCAAGGGCATCTGGTTTACCTACGAAGTTCCCGAAGAGCAGCGTGCCAATGCCTATGAGATCACCGCAACGGGCTACCAGTGGTGGTTCAAGTTCGAGTATCCCAAAGAGCAGATCGAAGGCGTCGGCCCGCTGGTGACCGCCAATGAGCTCGTCATTCCCGCCGGCCGCCCCGTCACCGTGCAACTGCGCACCTTCGATGTCATCCATTCCTTCTGGGTGCCAAAACTCGCCGGCAAGGTGGACATGATCCCAAACCGCGGCAACCACCTGTGGCTGCAGGCCGATGAGCCCGGCTATTTCTGGGGCCAGTGTGCCGAATACTGCGGCGACTCACATGCCGTGATGCGTTTCCGCGTTATCGCTCTTTCTGAAAAGGACTTTGCCGAATGGCTCACCGCCCAAAAGGCGCCCGCCCGCTCGGTCGCAGCCACCGCCGACACCGGCACCGCGGCCGCAAAGGCGCAATTCGCCTCCTTCAAACGCAATGAATACGGCTTCAGTGACAAGTGGGCCGCCGATGCCCCCGTCAATCCGCTCGACAACTGGCGCCAGCAGCAATTTCCCGCCAAGGACGAGAATCCCGCCCTCATCGCCCAAGGCCGCAAGATTTTCAACGACAAGACCTGCGTGACCTGCCACACGGTCCGTGGTCATGAAGGTATCGGCACGCTCGCGCCGAACCTCACCCACATCGGTTCCCGCACCACCATCGCCGGCGGTCTGCTCGAAAATAATTCCGCGCAACTCGCCCGCTGGCTCCACGAGCCCAACGAGGTCAAGCCCGGCAACAAAATGTATAATGGCTACGGTCCCAGTAGCATGCAGGGCTACGTCGTCAAAAATGAAGACGGCAGCGTCACGCCCCACATCACGCTCACCGACGCTGATGTCACCGCCCTCGTCGCCTATCTTGAAAGTCTTAAATAATCACACCCATGGACGCATCGGTTAAGTCGCATTTCACCGGCAACGAAGAGCACGCCCCGACCCGGGCCTCTGTTTTCTGGCGCCCGACCTCCGAGACCGGCCTCATCAGCTGGCTCACCACGGTCGATCACAAGCGGATCGGCTTCCTCTACGGCGTGTTTGCGCTGTTTTTCTTCCTGGTTGGCGGCGTGGAAGCCCTCCTCATCCGCCTCCAACTCATGGTGCCGAACAACACCCTGCTCACCGCGCAGCAATACAACGAGATGTTCACGATGCACGGGACGACGATGATCTTCCTTGCCGTCATGCCGCTCTCGGCCGCGTTCTTCAATTACATCATGCCGCTGCAGATTGGCGCGCGTGACGTGGCCTTCCCCCGCCTCAATGCCTTCTCGCTCTGGACCTTCGTGGCCGGCGCGATCATTATCAACCTCGGCTGGTTCATGAAGGATGGCGCCCCCGATGCCGGCTGGTTCGGTTACGCCCCACTGACTTCGAAGACTTTTAGTCCTGACCACTCCATCGACATGTGGGTGATGGGCCTGCAACTCCTTGGCGTCGCTTCCATCGCAGCTTCGCTCAACTTTATCGTCACCATCATAAATCTGCGTGCGCCGGGCATGACCATGATGCGCGTGCCGGTCTTCACGTGGATGACGCTCGTCACCGCGTTTCTCATCGTCCTCTCCTTCCCCGCCATCACCATCGCGCTCGTCGAGGTGATGATGGACCGTTTGTTCCATACGAACTTTTTCGAGGTATCCAACGGTGGCATGCCCATCCTCTGGCAGCATCTTTTCTGGGTTTTCGGGCACCCCGAGGTTTATATCCTCATCCTGCCCGCCATGGGTATCGTTTCCGAGATTCTCCCCACGTTCTCGCGCAAGCCCCTCTACGGCTACCCGATCGTCGTATTCTCGGGTGCATGCATCGGTTTCCTCGGCTTCGCGGTCTGGAGCCATCATATGTTTACCACCGGCATGGGCACTGTCGCCACCGCCGCCTTCGCGATGGCCACCATGGCCATCGCGGTGCCCACCGGCGTGAAGATCTTCAACTGGATCGGCACCCTGTGGGGCGGCCACCTCAAGATGCGCACGCCCATGATGTTCGCCCTCGGCTTCGTCTGGATGTTCATGATCGGCGGTTTCTCCGGCGTCATGCACGCTGCGGCGCCCGCCGATGCGCAGCAGCAGGACAGCTACTTCGTCATCGCCCACTTCCACTACGTGCTCATCGGCGGTTCGCTCTTCGCGCTGCTCGCCGGTATCCACTACTGGTTCCCGCTCATGTTCGGCCGCATGGTCAGCGAGTTCTGGGGCAAACTCTCCTTCTGGGTCATTTTTGCCGGCTTCAACATCACGTTCTTCCCGATGCACTTCCTCGGGCTGAACGGCATGCCCCGTCGCACGTTCACCTACGACGCCAACCTTGGCTGGAACACGCCCAACTTCATCGCGACCATTGGTGCACTGATTCTTGGACTCGGCGTCGGCATCTACTTCGTCGTGATGGTTTACACCTACTTCAAGGGAAAGAAAGTCGGCCGCGATCCGTGGGACGGCCGCACGCTCGAATGGTCCATCCCGAATCCCCCGCCCGCCTACAACTTCGCCGTCACGCCCACCGTGCACGCCCGCGATGCCTTCTGGTATGAAAAGCACCACCAGTCCGAGATCGCCCAGGAAAAGGCCGTGCACGCGAAGGAAGACGAAGCCCACGGCGGTATCCACATGCCCTTCCAGTCAATTTACCCGCTCGTCACCAGCATCGGCATCCTGATCGGCTCCATCGGCGTCTCCGTCCTGGACCCGGGCCACAAGCTGGTCGTCGCCCTGATTGGCGGCGTCGTCATGCTGGGCGGCATCTACTGGTGGGCCATGGAAGGCAACGAAGGCTACCACATTCACGCTGACGAGGAGGAATCCCACAAATGAGCAGTCACGCGGCCAACGCCCCCATCGATCATCATCATGATCACACGACGTCAACTGGCATCCCGAACAAGAAACTCCTCATGTGGACGTTTCTGGCGTCGGACTGCATGTTCTTCGGCGCGCTGATCTCGACGCACCTCGTCTACCGCCT
>JAGNQV010000309.1 GCA_017988885.1 Opitutaceae bacterium
CAGTAAATGAATGCGCCGGTTTTCATCACCCGGGAACGGGTGGATGTGATTCACCGCCGTTCGCTGGAGGAACATGGTGGGCAGGATGGAATCAGGAACGAGCATGGGCTGGAGTCGGCACTCGCCCAGCCGATGAACGTATTTTTCTACGGACAGGAAGATCTGTTCGATCTGGCGGCGGCTTACGCCTATCACAATGCGGAGAACCAGCCTTTCATTGACGGCAACAAGCGCACGGCTGTCACCACGGCACTGGCGTTTCTCGAATTAAACGGAGTTTCCACTTCGGCGGTCACCAACGCCCAGCTCTACGACATGATGATCGCCATTGCGGAGAAGCGGCTCGACAAGGCGGGGCTGGCAGCGGTGTTGCGGGCGCAGGTGTAGAACGGATTTTTTAACCACGAAGATCGCAAAGGACGCGAAGATCGGATTTCTAAGTAATGGGTCAGTTTGACCGCAGGCCGCGAGCTCGCTCGCGCTTTTTGACTAACGGCGCCTGCACGCAGGCAGCCTACCAATGCAAACTAACCCACCACCGATTTCTATTCAGGATGTTCGGACCTTGGCGAACTTCGTGGTAATTGATCCGGGCGCGCTCAGTCGAACTTGGGCCAGACGGCACCGGGGATGGGGCGCCAGAGGATATCCTGGTCGATGCGCGGCTTATGGTGGCGGTATTTTTTCATCAGCCGGATTTTCTCGCGGAGCAGGTCGGGCAGGTCTTCGCCGTAGCAGAAGGTGTTGTTGCCGATGGCGGACAGCGCCATGAATTCGGTGCGGCCGGCCTCGAGCAGCGCGATGAGGTTTTGCGTATTGACGAGTTCGTCGTCGATGGCGGCTTGGAGTGCTTTTTCGTGTTTCTTTTTGTCGGCGGCCTTGGGGCTGTCGAGGTAGCCGTAAACATGGGCGCACCATGCGGCGACCATGCGGATGGAGCCGCAGACGGTGCGGTAGCCACGGGCACGGTCGAGCAGGTCGATAAACACGGCCTGCGCTTGGGGCTCAGCGGCGGTTTGCGTTTCGAGCTTTTCCAATTGCGCGATGAGTCGGTCGATGCGCGGCAGGCACTGCTGATCGTAGTTGGCCATGGCCTTGATGCCTTGGTCCTTGGTGACGATGTCGAAGAGCACGTCCTTGCCGAGATCGTTCATCCCGGGGTTGTTGTGCTGGAAGCAGCCGTGGCGCTCGTAGTAGGCGCGTTCCTTGGCGGGGATGGCTTCGATGTCAGGCACGTAGGGGCGGTCGAAGGTCCGCTGCCAGGTGAAGGCGAAGCCGCTGAAGAGCATGACGGGCGGCTGCCAGCTGATGGCGGCTTCAAACGCATCCCAACACGCGAGAAGTTTGGCGGCGTATTTTTCGCCGACGAAGCCGCGCGCGGTGTGGCGTAGCACGTCATCGATGGAGATCTCCGGCGTAAATTGCGTCGCGCGCAGCACGGCGGGGTTGGGCCAGTAAGGCGTTTGCTGCGGATTGTTGAGTCCGCCCAACGCGCTGGCGCGCTTGATGCCGAGGTCGCGCATGGCCTCCAGTTTTTTGCGCAGCAGGCGCGGATAAGGAATGCCGAGGAGCGGTTCGAAACAGGCGGTGGAGCCGACGGAGTATTGCAGCGTGGGTTCGGCCCCGCGGGAGCGCGAGTCTGCCAACACGGCACGCTCGCTCGGGTCGATCTCGGTTTGCAGCGGGCTGCCGGCGGCGCCGCTCATCTCGGGATATTTCGGGTGGGCGTAGGGCAGGGCGTAGCCCCGCACGAGGAGGCTCGGTGCTTCCCACGTGATATGCTCGTTCATGCCCGCCTTGATGTGGTCCTGCTCCAGCTTGAAGGGCTCGAGGCGGAGGATGACGTCGAAGTCGGGATTAATCTCGGCGGCCGCGGTCTGGATGTTGGCGAGGTAGCGCACGATGCTTTCGCCGGCGGCCTGCGCGATTTTCTCGTGGTTGCGCCATTCGCGGATCATGTAGGGGCCGCCGTTGCGACCGACGTAGAGGGAGCCGGTGTGTTCGAAACCGGAGCCGCTGTCGTTGGTCCACACGCTCAGGTAGCTGAGCTCGGGCGCGGCCTTCATCAGGTTTTGGATCGCGGCGCGGTAGTGCTGCTTCGTGACGGGGTGATCCTGCGCCAGGCAGTAGCGCGGCAAGCGCGAGCGGAAGGGGTGGTCCACGCGGGCGCCGCGGAGCGTCGGATAGCGTTGGAAGAAACGCTCGGGCAGGGTGCGCGGCTCGAACATGGTGACGCCGGGCTTGAGACCGTATTGGCGGGCGAGACCGACGAGGCTTTTCAAGTTGTTGAGGTTGGCCTCCAGGTAGTGCGGCTGCCAGAGTCCTGCGGTGAGCGGCGTATCGATGAAGTGGTTGAAGCCCGGCGTGTAGGTGTAGAACTGCGAATAATATTCCGACTGCACCGAGTCCTCCATCGGCATGTGGGCCTGCAAACCGTTGACCTCGACGTGGGTGAAGCCCGTTTCGGCGAGGGTGGCGACGTAACGCTCGCGGTCGAACTTGCGGATGCTGCGCCAGTATTGCGTGAGGCAGGCGTCCCAATGCGGCCGATGCCAGGGAAAGGTCACCGGCAGAAAG
>JAGNQV010000310.1 GCA_017988885.1 Opitutaceae bacterium
CAGCACCTTGAGGGCAAGGCGCTCCACCGCGTGCTGATCAGACCTGCGTCTTGAAATAAGTGATGGTGCGCTTGAGCCCTTCCTCCAGCGGCACCGTCGGCTCCCACTTCAGAATCTTCCTCGCCAGAGTGATGTCCGGCCGGCGCTGTTTCGGGTCATCCGCGGGCAACGGCTTGTGCACGATCTTGGATTTTCCGCCCACGAGTTTCAAGGTGAGCTCGGCGAGCTGCAGCATCGTGAACTCGCCCGGATTGCCGATGTTCATCGGCCCGACCGTCTCGGTCTGGCTCATGAAACGCACAAAACCCTCGATCAAATCATCCACGTAGCAGAAGGAACGCGTCTGCAGACCATCACCGTAAATCGTGAGGTCCTCGCCCTTGAGCGCCTGCACGATAAAGTTGGAAACGACCCGGCCGTCGTTGGGATGCATGCGGGGGCCGTAGGTGTTGAAGATGCGCACGACGCGGATATCGACCTTGTTTTCGCGATGGTAGTCGAAGAACAGCGTCTCCGCGCAGCGCTTGCCCTCGTCATAGCAGGAGCGGCGGCCGATGGGATTGACGTGGCCCCAGTAACTCTCCGGCTGCGGATGCACCTCGGGATCACCGTAAACCTCGGAGGTGCTCGCCTGAAAGACCCGCGCCTTCACCCGCTTGGCAAGGCCGAGGCAGTTGATGGCGCCCATGACCGACGTCTTCGTGGTCTTGATGGGATTGAACTGGTAGTGCGGCGGGGAGGCGGGACAGGCGAGATTGTAGATCTGGTCCACCTCATACTTGAACGGATCAATGACATCGTGCCGGACAAATTCGAAGGCGGCGTTGGCCTGCAGGTGCGCGATGTTGCTTTTCCGACCCGTGAAAAGATTGTCGAGGCAGACAACCTCGTGCCCGTCCTTGAGCAAGCGATCGCAGAGATGAGAACCCAGAAAGCCGGCACCGCCGGTGACAAGAATACGCATGGTGGCAGGGTTAGGGAAACGGATGCAGCAGGCCAGCAAATCTTAGGCGAGGCGGGCCGCCGCGCCCGCCTCATAGCGCTCGATCCAGCCCCGATGCCACGGGCCATAGTCGCCCGCCTCGATGTGCGCCCGCGCCTGCGCCATCAGATCGAGGTAAAAATGCAGGTTGTGCAGCGTGAGCAGCGTGCAACTGAGGATTTCCCCGGCGACCGTGAGATGCCGCAGGTAGGCCCGCGAAAAGCCCGCCGTGTAATTGTTCAGCTCCGCCGTGATGGGCCGCGGGTCGGCGCGATATTTTTCATTGCGCAGATTCATCGGCCCGTCGGGGGTAAAGACCAGACCGTTGCGGGCCACGCGCGACGGCAGCACGCAGTCAAACATGTCCACGCCGAGCGCGATCATCTTGAGCAATTGCGGCGGCGTGCCGAGGCCCATCGTGTAGCGGGGCTTATGCGCGGGGAGAAATGGCGTGGTCGCCCCGACCTGCTTCAGCATCTCCGGTTCGGGTTCACCCACGCTCACCCCACCAACCGCATAGCCCGGAAAGTCCAGCGCCGTGAGCGACTCCGCCGCCTCCCGCCGCAGGTCGTCGAACGTCGAGCCCTGCACAATGGCAAACACATGGTGCCCTGCGGCGAGAAATCCGCTGGCGCTCGCAATCTGCCGGCACTGTTGCGCCCAGCGATAACTGCGGGCGACGGCCTGCGCACAGGCCTCTTTCTCGCATGGCCACGGTGGACACTCGTCGATCACCATTGCGATGTCGCTGCCCAGATTCTGCTGGATGCCCATGACCTCTTTCGGCCCGAGAAAAAGTTTTGCGCCATCGAGATGCGACTGAAACTCCACGCCGTCGTCGTGCATCTTGCGCAGTTTCGCGAGGGAGAAGACCTGAAAGCCACCGCTGTCCGTCAAAATCGGTCCGTCCCACCCCATGAACTGATGCAAGCCACCCAGCTCCCGGATGAGCTCCGAGGTCGGCCGCAAATTGAGGTGGTAGGTGTTGCCGAGAATGATCTGCGCTCCGATTTCCCGCAGGTGTGAAGGCGTGAGCGACTTGACGGTGCCCTGCGTGCCGACCGGCATGAAGATCGGCGTCTCAATCACCCCGTGCCGCGTCTGCAGCCGGCCGCGCCGGGCCGCCGTTGTGGTATCGGTTTTGAGCAGCGAAAAATGTTTGGCGTCAGACACGTCACTACCATCCAACATCCCGCGCCCAACATCCAATCCCGAAATTCTGCAGCGCTGAGCCGCGCAATCACCTGGCGCAGGGCCGGCGCCGGCCTGCCAACCGTAGCCTGGGCGCAGGCTGGTCGCCGCGCGTTGGCCTGCCGGCCAGCGGCTGCCCTGGCAGACTTTTTGCCCTTCAGCGTTCGCCGACACCACTCCACCGCACTCCCCCATTGCTTTCAGCCTTTCAGTTCTTCAGCCTTTCCAGCCTTCCTCATCGTGCTCCTCGTCATCGATAACTTCGATTCCTTCAGCTTCAACCTTGTCCAATATTTCGGGCAGTTGGGCGTGCCGCAGCGCGTTTTTCGCAACAACGAGATCACCCCTGCACAGGCCGTCGCCCTCAACCC
>JAGNQV010000311.1 GCA_017988885.1 Opitutaceae bacterium
TTCATCGCCACGGACGCCATGGCGCGCTTGGGCCCCAATTTTGCCCGCGGCAGTTTCGAACAGGATTTCACCACGCGCGAATTCCGTTTTCTGCTGCAAGGCCGGCTGGATCCACCCGCCATCGGTGGCTGGTTCCACGAGTGGTGGCCGAATTTCTGGCAGAATTTCGACTTCGCGAATGCCGCGCCCGACGCGAATGTGGACGTGCACGGTTTCTGGGGCCAGAGCGCGCACACCACGGTCTTCGTCTTTGCGGACTGCGTGCAGCCGGTCGTCCGCGGGGTCGCGCTCGACCATGCCATCACCCGCATTTTCATCCGTCCGCATTACTACGATGCGATGGAGGTTTTCATGACCCGCGGCTCTGGCGCGGCCCGCGGCTGGTTCACCCGGGCGCTCGACCCGGAGAGCTACGCCCTGCGGCGGATGGAGTTCGATTTCAACTCCACGCTGGAACTGCCCGGGTCCGCCGGCCTCGTCGGCCCGGAGATCGTCGAGGTCGTGCAGCCGTTTGTCTTCAGCAATGCCCCCACGCTCACGGTGCGCGGCCAAATCGACGGCCCCGCCGCCGCCACCGGCGAACATCGTCAAGTCCATGTCGCCGGTCATACCACCGGGCCATTTTCATTTTATAAATTTCCCCTCAACGGCCTTTCCTTCAACGCGGACCTGCAGGACGACGTGCTCGTCGTCGAACCGCTCGAGGTCGGTTTCGCCAACGGTGTGACCACCGGTAAAATCCGTCTCGCCGGTCCAGAGGCCAAGCGCCAGCTCGGCTTCGACCTTGGCGTCAAACAGGCGAATTTCCGCGATGCCGCCGCCATCATGGAAAAATTCATCGCCGAGCGCCATGGCCAGCCCCCACCCGCTTCCAGCAATTACGTGGAGCGCAACGCCAGTGTCAGTCTCGCGCTCGGCCTTTCCGCCGAAGGCGCGCTTGACGACCCTTTTAGTTTCACCGGGACGGGCAATGCCGAACTGACCGGTCAGGGTCTCGGCAAAATCCGCCTGCTCGGCCTGCTTTCTGAACTGTTGAATTTTACCGCCCTCCGCTTCGATTCGTTGCGCACGAATTTCACCGTCGAACGGGACAAGCTCGTCTTTCCCGAGCTCAGCCTGACCGGGAACAATGCCGCCATCGAAGCCCATGGCTCTTATCTGCTCAACCGGAAGGAGCTCGATTTTTACGCACGCGTCTATCCCTTTCAGGAAAGTCGCTTCATCCTCAAAAGCGTCATGGGCGCCGTGCTCACCCCTTTGTCCAATATCCTCGAAGTCAAGTTGGGCGGCAGTTTGGAAAAACCGTCCTGGGCGTTCGTGATCGGACCAACCAACTTCCTCCGTTCCCTGTTTTCTTCGCCCAGCACGGATAAATCGGTCCTCGAACCTTCCACTACTCCCACCGCCCCAACCCCTTCCGGCAAGCTGCCCTAAACCCTCGCGCGCTTACGTCATCAGGAAACACTATTGCCCTACGGGTAAAATCACCCCACTTCTAGGGTGAATCCCTTAATGGCCACCTTACACACATTGCCTCAGCGCTCTTGGTCTGAGCGCACGTCAATCGCGCTTGCCTGCGGCCTGATCGCGATCGGGGGAGCCGGATTGGCCGGTTGGCTGCTGGATGTCACCCCGTTGGCGAACTTTGCCCCCATCAAGTTCAACGGCGCATTTTCATTATTCGCCCTTGGCTGGATCTTGCTGGGGCTCGATCTGGGGTGGAAGCGTTTTGTGTGGCTGGCACTGCTACCGGGCACGCTCACCTTGTTATCGCTGCTGCAGGATGTCCTGCACACGAATTTTCGCATCGATGAACTCTTCATCAAGGACCACCTGCTGATCGATACGGCCTCGCCCGGCCGACTCTCGGCGATGGCGGCCTGTTGCATCGTGCTGGCCAGTCTCGCGGTGCTGATGCGCGGCATCAACGCCCCGGCCCGGGCCCGCTTGTTCGCCGAGGCTGTCATGGGCTCCATCATCGCCTCAGCCGGCTTTTCCACTTTACTCGGCTACGGCGTCGGATTGGAAGCGGTTTACAAATGGGGCTCCTACACCGCCACCGCGCCGCTCATGGCGGCCGGCCTGCTGCTCCTCGGTCTCGCGTTGCTCACCCTCGCTTGGCGGGGAACATTGCGGATCGAAGGCGGACCTCCGGCTTGGTCGCCCATGCCTGTCGTGATCGCGTGTTTCACGCTCACTCTCATCCTCTGGATCGGCCTGCGTGAACGCGAACTCGCCTATCTCGGCGCCAAGACGCAGACGTCCATGGAGACGCTGGCCATTCAGATCAGCTCCGAATTGGAACGTCAGTCCGCCGCCATCGACCGCCTCGCCCGCAGCTGGGGTGAAAACGTGCCGTCGCAACCCGTCTGGGAGACTGATGCCGAGACCCAGTGGATTGACTCGCAGGAAATCGGCTGCCGCTCGGTCTCCTGGGTGCATCTGAACCTGCGCACCCGCTGGTTCAGTCCCACCGAAGGCAACGGCGGACTGGTTGGCTTCAATCATGGGACCGAACCCACGCGCCTCGATGC
>JAGNQV010000312.1 GCA_017988885.1 Opitutaceae bacterium
CTTGGTCAGCACCTTTGCGTTGCGGCCGTTTTCCTCGTAAACCTTGAGGCGGGTCTCAGGCAGCGCGGACTTATCGGCCTCCTCGAAGCCGCAAGTGTTCGTGAAGAAGCCGAAGCTCTGCGTCGAAAGTGCGACGATTTGTGTGGCCCCCCGTTCCTTGGCCATGAGGCAGGCATAATCCACCATTTTTTTACCGATGCCGCGGTTGTGGTAGAAAGGCAGCACGTAGAGTGAGCCGATCTCGGCCAGCGGCGGTTTGCCGGGGTAGAGGATGAGCGTGACGCAGGCGATGATGTTCTCGTCGATTTCGAAGACGTAGAACTGATCGATGTTCTTTTCGATGGCCAGCTGGGTGCGTTGGACGAGTTCCTCGCGCTTCACGGCGGCGCGCGTGAGGCTGTGAATGAAGCGCACGTCGCGGCGGGTGGCCTTGCGGATCTGCTGATAGTCGTTGCCGTAAATGAGCGTGCCCACGCCCTCATTGGAGAAGACCTCGTTGAGCAGGCCGTCGAAGATGCGGCCGTCCACGATATGCACGCGCGGGGTGCCGGTATCAATGGCCCGCACGGCATTGCTGGCTTTGGAGCGGGTGACCTCGGAAATGCGTTCGGGCGTATCGGCGAGCACCTTGCGGAGCGTGTCCACGGAGACCTGAGGCCGGAGCTGGCCGTCGATTTCGAGGCCGGCGTGCGGCGTGAGATAAATGATCTTGGTCGCGTGCAGGGCCTCGGCGACCTCGGCGGCGAGCAGGTCGGAATTGACGCGCAGGGATTTGCCGTCGGGTCCGAAAGCGATGGGCGAGACGAGCGGCACGACCTGATCGTTGATCAAGCTCGTGATAAAATCCTTGTCGATGCGCTCGACCTTGCCGGTGAGCTGCTGATCCACGCCCTTGATGATGCCGATCGGCAGCGCGCGGACGGAATTGGTGATCACCGCTTTCAGGTTGTTCTGCGTGAGGCCTTCGAGCACGAGGTGGGAAACGCGCGAAGAGGCGCGCACGGCAAAGTCGAGGGTGGCGGCATCAGTCACGCCGGTGCCAAACGCATCGGTAATGGTCGCGCCCCGGAGCGCGGCGAGTTCCTGGATCTGCAGCCCGATGCCGTGCACGAGCACCAACTTGATGCCGAGGCTGCGGAGCACGGCGATATCCACGAGTAGGTTGCTGAAATTCTCGTCGGCGATGATGGAGCCATCCAGCGCGATGATGAAGATCTGGCCCTGAAAGCGCGGGACGTATTTCAGGATGCCGCGCAAATCCGTGGGTTTGATCGTCGTCGCATGGGCGTGCGTCGCGGGTGGGGTGGTCTGGCCGTTGCCGTTACTCATGTCAGGTGCTGCTGGTTCTCGTGGATCCGGGGCGGTGCGTCAATTCACTTGCAACGTCCAAGTCGGCGAGGAGCGCGAGCCAATGAGGGCCACCTGGTAGCGGCCGGGTTTCAGCGTGCCACCGGGTAAAGTGAGCAGGAGCAGGGTGTCACGACTGCGGGCGAGCAACTGGCCGTCCAAGGTTTCAAATTCGGGCACGATGACCAAGGAGTGCTCCTTGAGATAAAGCTGCGCGCCCAAGAGTTGGTGGTGGTTGTCCCCGATGCTGCAGTTGAATTCAACCGGGTAGGGCAGCAGCGCGCTGGTGCTGCCGGCGGCGGCCACCCGGGCATAGTTGCCGGGTAAAACCGGCTGCTCGACCAAGGTGGTGCGCAGCTCTGCCGGCAATCCGCCGGGGAGCTGGGTGATCGCCGCCCCGCCGCGCACAACAATGGGGTCGGCGGGCCGTTGCACGGCGATGGTGACACGCTGGTAGCCGGCGGAAAGGAGCCGCAACGTGTTGGCGCGGTTCTTCATGTCGGCGTAGGGCTGGTAGGTCGGATTCTGCTTCCGGAAATGGAGGGTCAGAAAAGTGTAGGTGCCAAGGCAGAGGACGATCGAAAGGATGATCCACTTCATGGGCCACGGCTCGGGCGAATTGCGCTGGGCAGACATTGCACGGGTCATAAACGGGCCGGAAACGCGGCGCGCAAATAAATTTGCGCCGACGTGTCCGCGGTGTTTCGGTGGCGGGCTGCATGAAACTCTGGTCCCAATATTTTATTCCCACCCTGAAAGAGAGCCCGGCGGATGCTGAAATCGCCTCGCACAAGCTGCTCGTGCGCGCCGGTCTCGTGCGCAAGCTCGGGGGCGGCCTCTATACCTACCTGCCCTTGGGGTTGCGCGTGATGCAAAAACTCACGCAAATCTGCCGCGAAGAACTGGATGCGGCGGGCGGGATCGAGTTGTGGATGCCGCAGGTGCACCCGGCCGCGCTTTGGGAAGAAGGGCCGCGCTGGGCAGCGACCCGGGAAATCATGTTCCGCGTGGACGGCGCCGGCGCGGGCAAGGGCCGCAGCAAGGAACCGGAGTTTGTGCTCGGGCCGACGCACGAGGAAATCATCACGCCGCTCGTAAAGGCGGAGATCACCAGTTACCGCGACCTGCCGAAGAATTTTTACCAGATCGCCACAAAATTCCGGAATGAGATCCGGCCGCGCTT
>JAGNQV010000313.1 GCA_017988885.1 Opitutaceae bacterium
GGTGCGTTGGGGTTTCGGCGAGGCCATCGGCGGACTCGTGGTGCTGGCCATCATTACCAATCTGCCCGAGATCGCCATCACGGCGAGCGGGGCGTTGCGGGGTGAATTGGAGGTCGCGGTCGGAAATTTACTGGGTGGCATCGCCATCCAGACGGTGGTGCTCGTGTTGTTGGATGTCCTGCGCCCCGGCCTGCCATTGCTGTCGCGGGCCTCGTCACCCGCGTTGAAAATCGAGGCCATCATGGTCATTGCGGTGCTGGCGGTCGTGATTATCGGGGCGCGGTTGCCGGCAAGCCTGCAAGTCGGCCACGTGTCACCCGCGGAGGTGCTCATTGTGTTGCTCTGGATCGGCGGCCTCGTGTGGGTGGGCCGTTTGCGCCGGTCGCCTAGTCACAAGGCCAAGGTCGCCGGGCATCCGCACGGTCACGCCCGCCGGCAAAAAGCCTCGGCAGCGCCGCATAAAACTCACTGCACGGCTTGGTTGGTGATGGTATTGATCGTGGGGGCGGCGGTTACGCTGGCAGGCGGCGTGGTGCTCGAGGGGAGTGGCAAGGCGCTGGCGAACCACTGGGGCATGAGCGGAGTGATCTTTGGGGCGACCGTGCTGGCGTTGGCCACATCGCTGCCGGAGATTTCCACGGGCTGGGCGGCCATCCGGCTCGGTGACGACTGCATGGCGGTCAGCGATATTTTCGGCGGCAACGCCTTCCTGCCGGTGCTGTTTTTGTTCGCGTCGGTGCTGTCCGGCGGGGCCGTCCTGCCGCAGGCCAAGGCAACGGACCTGTATCTTGCGGCACTCGGCATTCTGTTGACGGCAGTTTACTTGGCCGGGCTCATGCTGAAATCACCCCGGCGCATCGCCGGCATGGGGGTGGATTCGCTGGCCGTGCTGTTGCTTTACGGCGCGGGCGTGTTGGGAATGCTGGTGCTCTAGAATCGGGACTCAGCGCGGTGCAGGTTGCGTTGAGAGGGTGTAGGTGCCGTTGAAAATCAGCTCCAAGTCATCGACGTGAATACGGACTTTGATTTTGCCGCTGTTTGGCCCGGCGGGGTAGACACGCCCGGTCACCTCGCGCGGCTTGCCCTTTTGGTTCTGTGCATGGCCGTTAAAATCCACCACTTCGCCGCGGGCAAGGCCCGCATACGTGGCGTCCGTCAGCTGGATGACAATGCGACCGGTCTCGCCCCAAAAAAACCACGGGAACACTTTGGCGTCATAGCTCGCCGAGAGCGTCGCGCCGTCCCGCTGCAGGGTGCCGGTAGTGAGGGTGACGCTCCCGATGTAAATGGAGGTTTTCATCGGGCCGATCTCGACCCGATTCCATGCGACGGCCGGCGGGATCGCGGCACAGCACACGACCGCGGTGATCACGAAGCCGAAGAGGAGGAAAGGAAGGCGCACGGGACCAAGCTTGGGCCGTGGATTCGGTCGTGCAAACGGGAAGTGCCGGGGGCGGGGCAGTTTCTCATTGCGCGTCACGGCGCCGCGGCCTCAGCTAGGAAATCATGGCCACAAAGCGCTCAAACGTAACCTGGGGCGGCCGCTTCACCGCGGGTCCCGCCGAGTTAATGCTGAAATTCAGCGAATCCGTGTCGTTTGACCAGCGCTTGGCCCCGTTCGACATCGCGGGCAGCAAGGCGCACTCGGCCATGCTGGCGCACGTCGGCCTCATCACCGGGCGGGAGCGCGACGCCATCCACGCCGGGCTCGATGCCATTCTGGCCGAGATTGCGGCCGGAAAATTTCAGTGGGACGTGAAACTCGAGGATGTGCACATGAACATCGAGCAAGCGCTGACGAAGCGGGTGCCCGCGGCGGCCAAGCTGCACACCGCTCGCAGTCGGAACGACCAGATCGCGACCGACATGCGGCTATGGTTCAAGCATGCCGCGGGTGTGCTGGCGGAGAAAATTCTCGGCGCCCAACGCGCGTTGCTGGCCGTGGCGGAGGCGAATCGCGCGGTGCTCATCCCCGGCTACACGCATTTGCAACGCGCCCAGCCGGTGTTTCTGGTGCATCATCTTTTTGCGTGGCTCGAGATGCTTGAGCGCGACCGCCAGCGCTTGCGCGCCGTCGCCACACAGGCCAACTGGTGTCCGCTCGGCTCGGGCGCCATCGCCGGCACGACGCTGCCCATCGACCGCGAATACACGGCGAAGCTGCTGGGGTTTACCGATGCCCGGGGCCGGCCGCAGGTCACGCAAAACTCCATGGATACCGTGGCGGATCGGGACGTGTTCATCGAGTTCGCCGCGGCGTGTGCGCTGATCGGCGTGCATTTTTCCCGCTTTGCGGAGGACCTGATTCTCTGGACCAGCGCCGAATTCAAATTCGTCGAGCTGCCGGATGCGTTCTGCACCGGTTCGTCACTTATGCCGCAGAAAAAGAATCCCGACTCCTGCGAACTGCTGCGGGGCAAAGCCGCGCGGTTGCAGGGCAATCTGCATACCTTGCTCACCTTGGTGAAGGGCCTGCCGATGACCTACAATCGTGACCTGCAGGAGGACAAGCCACCGGTATTCGACAG
>JAGNQV010000314.1 GCA_017988885.1 Opitutaceae bacterium
TACAGCGGCACCGGATCGTGGTCGTTTAACAGCACAAAAAACTGGCCCACCGGCAGGTCAAACCAGCGCTGAAAGATCTGGGCGTGCTTCACGCGACCCGGAATGGGCCGCACATCAAAGACCACGGCGGGATCGTTGGCGGCGGCAGGTGAGGTTGGATTTTGGCTCATGATGATTACGAAGGAGGAATAGTTTGCCCGGCCCAACATCATGGGCGCTCGGTAATGATTCCCAGTATCGTCCGGTTCCCTGACCGGCGCCTTGATGCGGATCAAGCACCGGCCGAAATTCCTGAAAAAAACCTGCAACGGAACCGCATCGGACCACAAATTCGCCTGCGTCGTTGTAATCCTATCCGGAGGCATGTAACTTACCCTTATGAACCGCGTGAAAGACAAAACCATCGTAGTAACCGGCGGCGCATTGGGTATCGGCCGCGCCGCCTGCCTCATGCTGGCCCGCGAAGGTGCCAAAGTAGCCGTGACCGACATCCTCGATCACGAGGGACAAGCCTTGGTGCGTGAAATCACCAACCACGGCGGCATCGCTCACTACTGGCACTTGGATGTCACTAAGGAAAATCAAGTCGCGCAAGTATACGCCGGTATCGTCCAAACCCTCGGCCCGATCACGGTGCTGGTAAACAACGCCGGTATCGCCGGTGCCGACAAGCCCACCCACGAACTTAGCGAGGCCGAATGGGATCAGGTTATGAACATCAACGTCAAAGGCGTGTTTTTCTGCACCAAGCACGTCATCCCCGGCATGATCCGGGCCGGCGGTGGCAGCATCATCAATCTCTCCTCCATCTACGGCCTCGTCAGCGCTCCGGACATTCCGCCTTACCACGCTTCCAAGGGAGCCGTGCGCCTGATGTCCAAGACTGACGCCTTGCTCTATGCCAAAAATCGCATCCGCGTAAATTCGATTCACCCTGGCTACATTTGGACTCCTCTGGTCGAGGAACTCGGAAAAAAATCGGCTGTTGGCGTGACTCAATTTCGCGCGCAGTTGGACAACATGCATCCCGTGGGCCACGTCGGCGAGCCGGATGACATCGCCTACGGCATTCTCTATCTGGCTTCCGATGAATCGAAGTTTGTCACCGGCAGCGAACTCGTCATCGACGGAGGTTACACCGCACGCTGACGATTGGACGCCCGCCGGATATTCAGAACAAGACGTTGTCGATAAACTGGCGGATGTGCCCGGGCAGCTGGCGGTTTCGCCGCACCACCACGACCAGCTCGCGCTCAAACCGCTCCGGCCACGGAATCCGCCGCAGCGTGCGCTTGCGGCCGTAAAGCGCCAGCGCGCGCACCGGCACAAAACTCACGCCCATCCCAAGAGCGGCGAGATTGATGATGAGGTCGAAATTATCGAGCTGCATGCCAGGCGGCACGCGGCAGCCCTGCCGGTCCATCCAGACCCGCAGGCGGCGGCCGGTATTCGCGCGTTCGTCAAGCGTCAGCCAATTCTGCCGGTTTAGCCAAGCGATCCGTTTGGCCCGCGTGCCGGTCTGAGCCTCGTAACCGGCGGCCGCCGCCGGTGTTCCGACCAGCGTGAAAACATCTTTGAACCGATGGGTAATCCGCACCGTGGCCGGTAGCCGGCGGGGCGGGCTCAGCACGCCGACATCGAGTTCATTCGCCTCGAGCCCGGAAAAAATCTCCGCGCCCAACGAAGAGGAAACGCGGTAGCCCACCAGCGGCAACCGGCGCAAGTTCGCGTGAAAAAAGCCGGGCAGATAAGCGAGCCCCACCGAACGCGATACCCCGACGCGGATTTCCTTTTTCGCATCCGTGAATTCTTCGCGCAGCGACTTCAGGGTTTGCGCGATGTCGCCGACCAGCCGCACCGACTCGCGCCAAAGCGCCTGCCCCGCCGGAGTCAATTTCACTGTGCGCGTCGTCCGTTCGAAGAGCGCCAGGCCGAGGCTCGACTCCATCCCCTGCACCTGCCGCGTCACCGCACTCTGGGTCAGCCCCGCCACTTCGGCCGCGCGCGTAAAACTACGGTGCTGCGCGACGAGATGAAACAAATGCAGTTCATAAATATCGAACGGCGCGGTTTGCAGATACTCATTCATGTCTGGCATGAATCCATAAGACTAATGAATTTCCCGCGCAAGCTGTCTTCCAGTATGGTGTGACCACCAATCACCATCATGGCTATTCCCACTGACCGCCTCCCCCAAAACGTTCCTGGCCCTTACTACGTCGATTCCCAGTGCATCGATTGCGACCTCTGCCGGGAAACCGCCCCGATGATCTTCGCCCGACATGACGAAACGGGCTTTTCCTACGTGCACCGCCAGCCGCAGACCCCGCAAGAAATCGCCCTCACCCAAGAGGCCATCGAAGGCTGCCCGGTCGAAGCGATCGGCCACGATGGCGCCTCGGTCGGTTGACCGCTCGGTCAAGAACCAGCGCCCACCACCATGTTCCCCAGCTACCTCCTGTCCCTGCGCGAAGGTTTGGAAGCCGCGTTTATCGTCGGCCTGGTGCTGGGTGTGCT
>JAGNQV010000315.1 GCA_017988885.1 Opitutaceae bacterium
GCCATCCCCGGCGCGCTCATCGACGCCTTGCGCAATGCCCAGGAAATTTTGCGCGAAACCCGCGTGCTCGACTTCGACCCGGCCGCGGTCACCGGCATCACCCTCAGCACGCCCAACCAGCCGGAGCTCACGTTGCAGCGCCTCGAAGGCGCCACCGGCGACACCGCCCCGTGGCAGATCGTGCGCCGCGATGCCCCGCAGGGACCACAGACGCAGACCGCCGACCTCAAAGCCGTGCAACGCCTGCTCGAGCAGCTCGCCGTGCTCTCCGCCAAAAAATTCCTGAGCGACGCGCCCAGCGATGCCGACCTCGAAAGCTGGGGCTTCAACCAGCCGGAACGCGAAATCACCCTCACGCTCGCCGCGGCGCAGGGCGCCGCCACCACGTTGAAACTGCAAATCGGCGTGGCGACCCCGCGCGATGGCCGCGCCTTTGCCCGCCTCGCCAGCGAGCGCTTCGTTTACGCCGTGGACCCGGCGATTCTCACCGAGACCACCGTGTCTCCCCTTGCCTACCGCGAACGCCTGCTCAGCGAACTGCCCGCCACCGCCACTCTGCGCGCCCTCAAGCTCACTGATCTCACCACCAACTCCACCCTGGTGGAAAAAAATCTCGCCGACGAACCCACCGCTTCCGACCTGCGCGCCCTCGCTACTCAATTGCGCACGCTGCGCGCCAAGCGTTTCGTCCTCGACGAATTCCCCACCAAGGTGCCGGTCGGCGGCGAAGAACGCCCGTGGCGTTATCGGGTGGACCTGACCGTGGCGCTGCCGGGCGGCACCGGCGAACAGACCGAGCTTCACACCGTGTTCTTCACCGAACGCGTCGGCGGCGGCTTGCAACTGGCCGGCTCTGCCGAATTTTCCGCAGTCTTCGAAGTCGAGCAACCGCTACTCGACGCCCTCTGGAAGATCACCTACGCCGCACAGGATCCCGGTCCGCCGCCCACCGCACCCGCACCCACACCCGTGCCCAAGACCGAAACTGCAGCGCCCGCCAAATCCTGAAGCACCGCGCCCCCGCGCACATGAAACCCCGGCTGAGTTTCCTACAGCAGTGTCTGCGCTTCTGCGGCGCGTGCTTATGGTCCTTCTGCCTGTGGACCCTGTGGCTTGCGCTGGTGATTTTACTCGTCCTCCAAATCTACATCGCCAGCGCGCGCGAACTGACCTTGCCGCCTTTCGTGCTCCGGGCCTTTGAAGACCGGCTCGCCGCCTCGGGCGTGCGGGCCGGTTTTGGCCACGCCAGCTTCGACCCCACGGGGCAGGTGTTGCTGGAGGATGTCCAGTTGAGCCTGCCGACCTTCCCCGACCCGGTGCTTTCGGCCCAGTCCATTCACATCAAACTGAATCCGTGGGCCCTGGCCGTCGGCACCTTTGAGCCCGAGGAACTGCATGCCACGGGGGTCAGCCTGCTCGTGCCGGCGATGCTCTCCGCCACCGGCCGGAGCGAAGGCCTCGTGCAGGACCTCGACTTCACCCTGATCCCCCGCGAGCACGAATATATACTCCCCCATCTCACCGGCCGGCTGGCCACGCTGAAGGTGAGCGCCCGCGGCGCGCTCCACCTTGCCGCCATGCCCCAAGGCCGCCATGCATCGCTCCCGCTCGCCGAGTTACTGGCCAAAAATTACCCCGAAATCTGCCGGCGTTTGATCGCCGTCACCAACCAGCTGGCGGTGCTCGAATCGCCCAGCGTGGATCTGGTCCTCACGCCTTCCGAAACCCGCGGGGCCACGATCGCGGTGAATTTTCTCGCCGACAAACTCGACCTGCGGCCCGCCCTGCCCGTCGAGGCCAACCGCGTGAGCGCCCGCACCTGGTTGCCGCTATTGGGCGACCGGCCGACCGTCATGCGGATAGAAGCCAGTGCGACGGCGGTGCACCTGCCTCAGGAAATAATGGCGACGGATGTGCGCTTGCTCTTGCGCGGTCGCGTGAACCCCGCGGAACGCAGTTTTGATTTCCGCCGGTTCGAAGCGGTTTTTGGCTCGCTGTCCGGCCAGGGCCTCACCGCCACCGACGGTGCCGTCCGCGCCACGCCCGGTCCGCTGCCGCAACTCAACGCCGAGGTCGTCACCCTGCTCATGGGCGAACCCCTGGCTTTGCAAGGCGACGTCAATCCCCTCCTGCGCAGCGCGCGCGTCCGCCTCGCCGGCCGGTTCGCCCCGGGATTGTTGGCGCCTCTCGGACGGCGGCTGGGCCATGACCTCCGGCCGTATGTCAATTTCGGCACCCCCATCGCATTCGACCTCCGGACTGGCTTCGACCCCGGCTGGAAATTCACCGGCGTCACCGGCCGCGTCTCCGCGCGCGCGGTCACTGCCTACAAAGTGCTCCTCGACACCCTCGACGGACAGATTGAGTTCGACGGCCGGCACTTCATCGCCACGGACGCCATGGCGCGCTTGGGCCCCAATTTTGCCCGCGGCAGTTTCGAACAGGATTTCACCACGCGCGAATTCCGTTTTCTGCTGCAAGGCCGGCTGGATCCACCCGCCATCGGTG
>JAGNQV010000117.1 GCA_017988885.1 Opitutaceae bacterium
GATTTTGATATGGCCATGCCCTCCAGCCTTGCCGCCTCCGCCCGTTCCCTCCACGCTTCGCCGTAATCCGACTCACCCCATGTCACTCCCGCATCCCTGCGCCGCGTTAGCGGCTTGGTTCAACCAGACGGCACAGACAACTCCGGGGAGCTGCGCTCCCCTCCGTGTCTGACCTTTAACGTTAGCCATGAAAGTGCTCGTTGCGTTGCTTAGTCTCTTTATCGCGAGCGGAGCATTGGCCGGCGAAAATCTGACCGCCGATCAAATCTGGGAACGGCGGGCGGAGCTCGATAAGAAGACGGTGCGTGCGTCGTTCGAGTGGCACTACAATTTCGAGGCCTCAGATGCCCACGTTTGGATGCCAGACGGCACAGTCCGGAGCCTGCGAGTCGAGTTCGCTGGCGGCCAGTTGAGTCAGTCCGCACCTGCTGAGTGGAAGAAGGTAGAGGATGCTTTTCGTAGCTATGGGGCTCAGATGAAGCGTGCCGCCCAGAAGAAGAAGGAAGGACCGAAAGATTTGTGGTTCGTGGTTGATGCGGATGTTGAGGTTTCGCTGCCACCACCTCAGAAAGATCCTGATGTCATCGTGCTTGGTCCGGACCTTTTCCTCCGAGTCACCGCTCTTCATTCCGTCCGGAAAGAAGAGGCTAACTCCGAGGGTTCTGATTCGCCGGAGCGCGAATCGGGACCCCGGTTGAACAAGCCCTGAATGACGGCAGACGCGACCGGCCCTTATGCGCTTTGTGTGGGTCGCGGCAGTGACGCCCACCATGCTTGGGACCCCTTTTCAGCGCGGGCGTCGCGCGGATCCTTTCGCCGGACCATGAGTGGACGCTGATCGGAGCGACCGTCACGCCGTCTGGCCGATCTTTTCGAGGCCAAACAAAAGGGTCAGGCCTTGGGGTTTGGGGTTGACGGAAGAACGGGTTGTGTCGGACTGCGGGCATGGCCCGACCGCTGCGCATCGAATCTGAGGACGGGGTGTATCACGTCCTGAACCGGGGCAATTACCGGGCGGATCTGTTCCGGGCGGAGGGGACCAAGACGGCGTTCCTGAAGTGTCTGGGCGAAGCCTGCGTGCGGACCGGCTGGCGGGTGCATGCCTGGTGCATCATGTCCAACCACTACCATCTGGCAGTCTCGACGCCCCGGGCGAACCTGGTGGAGGGGATGCAATGGTTGCAGGGCACCTTTGCCACCCGGTTCAACCAGTTGCGCAAGGAGCGCGGCCACCTGTTCCAAGGTCGTTATAAAAGCCTGGTCGTGGATCCGGCCGGCGGGCTGGGCCCGTTGTGCCACTACATCCACCTCAATCCCGTGCGGGCCGGCCTTTGTCCGGTGGAGCGCCTGCCGGAGCAACGCTGGAGCAGCATGCGCTGGTTGCTGCAACCCAAGCTGCGGCCCGTTTGGTATGATCCGCTCCCGGCCCTGGCCCATGCCGGGGAGTTAACGGACTCACCGCCCGGGCGCCGCGCCTATCTGAAATACCTGACCTGGCTGGCCGAGGACGAACCGGCGCGCAAACAGCAGCGCTTTGCCGAGATGTCCACCGGCTGGATCATCGGCACCCGGAAATTTGCCAAGGATCTGATGAGGGAGCAACGGGAGCTGACCGGGCACGGGCCGAGACTGGCCCAGGAAATGCAGGAGGCCCGGGCGGAGGTCTGGCTGGAGGAGCTCGGACGCATCCTCAAACAACTGGGCCGCAAACCCGCCGAACTGGCCGGTGCGGGCAAATCCGTGGACTGGAAGCTGGCCGCGGCCGCCGCCTTGAAGAACCGCACCACCGCGACGAATCGCTGGCTGGCCACCACCCTGCACATGGGCAACCTGCACGAAGTCAGCCGCAAGGTGGCGGCTTGGAGCCGCCGGCCCGATCCGGCCCTCCTGAAGAAAATTGCATGAACCCCAAACCCCAAGGCCTGACCCTTTTATGCCCATCGCAGCTGAAGTCTTTTTCCAGTCCGGCGCAGGGTTGTAGCGCGGCGTTTGCAACGAGCCGATCGATTTGAACGCGTTGTCGGCAGCCTGCTTCGCGCCGCACCGCCCGAGATACTTAACGTTGACTGGCCGGCCTGCCCTCCTGTGTCGTGGCCGCTTGCATGTTTGAGTCCCTCCACGGTTTTCTTCACCTCGACCAGCCCGTCGCAGATGTGCCAGTGGCTGCGGGACTGGTGAGCTTCCACGGCTGGGCCGCAGGCCCGCGCGGTCTGCCGTTGGTGGACTTGCGGCTGCGGCTGCAGGGCAAGATTTTCCCGATCGCCCATGGGTTCCCGCGCGTCGACCTCGTGACGCATTACGGTCTGAATCAACCGTTTCTTCCCGCCGGATTCGAAGCCTCCCTTTACCTGCCGCCCGGCCGCCACGACATTGTGATCGAGGCCCTCACCCTCGCGGGCACATGGCACGCTATCGCCACGGTCCAGGTGCGGACGACCGGCGACGCACCTCCGCCCCCGCCAACCGCGCAGCCCTTGGTGCAACCGTGGGATTTCAGCCGCGCGTTGCGTCTCATCCTGCGTCAAACCGCACTCATGCCACTTGGCCAGGCGGTCCGCGCCGTAGCCGACGCGCTGCCGCATCCCGTGGTGGTTCGCTACCCGCATCTGCCGTTTCACGGTCATTGCGATCAACCGGCCCTGCTGGAGTTGGTGCGCTTCGGCCGCTTGAACGTCGATGGCTGGCTGTTTCACGAAACCGCCACCATCCGCCGCGTGGTGGCCACCGTGGATTTGCAGACCTGGCAGGATTTGCAACCGGCGGGAGCCACGCCACATGTGGCCGCGCTCTTTCCGCAATTCCCCACCGCGCAGCATTGCGGCATCAACGGCGTAATCGACATCCCCGCGCAATTGCCCGCTCCGCTGCGCCTGCGCACCTATGCGCAACTCTCCGACGGGAGCTGGCATCTTTGCCAGATTCAGCACACCCATCCTTGGGATCAGGAGCAGGAAAAAGCAGCCTTCGCTCCTTTCAGCCAGATTCGTTTTGCCCGGGCCGTGCTCGGACTTTGGCGCGCCTGCCGCGCGCGTAAGTTTGAACTCCGTGGGAGCCGCGCCCTGTGGCAGGCCATCCGGCAAGTGCAGCAGGAGTATCGCTGGCGCGCCTTGCCCGCGCCGCCTTCCCCGCTGCCGCCCGCGGCGCCGGACCCCGCAACGCCGGCGCCGCACCTCAAGCAAGTGATCCTTGTCACGCACAACCTCAGTCGCGAAGGCGCGCCGCTGTTGCTGTGGGAATTTGGCCGTTACCTGATCAGCCAAGGCGTGAAAATCAAAGTGCTCTCCCCGACCACCGGTCCGCTCGCCGCGCTTTACACCGGACTCGGGGCCACGGTGGCAGTGGTTGACCTCGCCGGCCTGCTTTCGGCACAGACGGCCGGCGAACTGGATCGCGCCATCGACCATCTGGCCGCTCGCATCGATGTCACGGAGGCCGACCTCGTGGTGGCCAACACGCTGCCAACCTATTGGGCCGTCCACCTCGCCAAGCGCGCGCAATGCCCCTCGTTGTTCTGCATTCACGAAAGCACCACGCCCGCCCACTTCCATCGCAACGTTATGGCGCCGGGCACGCTGGCGCTGATCGAAGCAACCTTCCGTCTCGCCACGCAGGTCACATTTCCCACCGAGACCACGCGCGTGTATTACCGGCCGTGGCTCGGCGCGGCCAATCACAGCGTCAATCCCAGCTGGATCGATGTGCAAATGATCGACCGTTACCTCGCCACGCATCCCCGCGCGGCGCTGCGCCAACAACTCGGCCTGCGTGACCATGAGCAGTTGGTGGTCAACATCGGCATTTTTTGCGACCGCAAAGGTCAGCACATCTTCGCCCGCAGCGTGGACTTGCTCTGGCGCCGGGACCCCGCCTTGGCCGCAGCCTGCCAATTTCTCATGGTCGGCGGACGCGACACCGCCTACGACCGGCACTTGGCTGATCTGGTCGCCCAACTCGCCCGTCCGAATCTGCGCATCATCCCCGCGACTGACACGCCCCTGGATTATCTCGGCGCCGCCGACCTCGCGGTTTGCACCAGTTACGAAGAATCCTTTCCCCGCGTGGTCATGGAAGCCATGGCCGCCCGGGTGCCCATCCTCAGCACCGGCGTGCACGGCATCGGCGATATGTTGGCTTCAGGCCGCAGCGGCTGGCTCGTGCCGGCCGGAGAAACCCACGCGCTCACCGACGGCCTGCATCACCTGCTGTCCCATCCCACGCTGGCCCGCACCTACGCCGAGGCGGCCCGCGTCCGCGTCGTTGAGCACTTCGACGCCGCCGTCCTGTTGCCCCGTCAAACTGCGCTCGCCGAAAACACCGGCCGCCCCCATCGTTGAACCGGCATGCCGTTCTGCACTTCCCACGTCGATGCACCCACCCCCGGCTCCGTCCTCCCGGCCGGCCGGCACCTCTTGCGCGGTTGGGTGTGGCCCGGCGCGGGCGGCCAGTTCGTCGATGTGCGCGCCCGGGTGGAGGGCCGGGCCTTTCCCGGCATTCACGGCCGGCCGCGGCCCGATCTCGCCGCCCACTTTAACACCGGCCGCCGCCCGGCTCTCGCGGAATTCCAAGTGGCCGTCGATCTGCCACCCGGCCCAGTCGTCATCACGCTCGAAGTGCTGGAAATCGAGGGCCGCTGGACTCCGTTTCAAACGGTGCACTATCAAATCACCGGTGCTGCCGTTGCGGCCGAGGCGCCAGCAATCCCTGAGCCGAAGCCACTGCACTGGCATGATTTTACCCGTGGGCTCGATTTCCTTCTGCGTTCGCGTCGCCATCAACCCGCGGCCTCGTGGATCCGGCTGGCCGCGGAATTGGCCGCCGACTTTCCCGTCAACCAAGACCTGCTCCACCCGCCGGCGCCTTTCATCGGCCATGCCGACGAACCCGCCGTGGTGAACAGCAGCCGCTTTGGTCTGCTCCCGGTGGTGGGTTATCTTTTTCACCAGCGGGAAAAAATCAAAAAACTCTGGATCTCGGCCGAGCTGCAGACGCTGCAGCCGCTCACGCTGGGGCGGGCGACGCCGAATCTCGTCGAACACTTTCCGCAATATCCCAATGCCGCCGTCAGTGGCTACGAAGGCTTCGTGGATGTCCCGCCGCAACTTCCCAATCCCGCCGTGCTTCGGATCTACGCCGAAACCGAGACCGAGCCCCTGCAACTGGTGCAAGTGCGCACCGTGCGCCGGCATGACGCCGAGATCGAAAAATATCCCTGCCAGGGCACGGCGGAGGAATTCTCCGCCGCGCTGACCGCGTGGAAAAGTGCGCTGCGCGTGCGCGGCTTCCGCCTCTTGCCGGAAGCAACCTTATTGCCCGCCATCGACCAACTGCGCACCGACTACACGCGACCCGCTCCGGCGCTGGCGCGACCAGTCACCCCCGCCGCTCCGCGTGAGCTAAACCACATCATTCTCGCGAGCCACAACCTCAACCTTGAGGGCGCTCCCCTGTTCCTGCTCGATTTAGCCCGGGGTCTCATCGCCGAGGGCATCCGGCTCACCGTCGTCAGTCCCAGCGAGGGCGTGCTGCGCGAACGTTTTGCCGCGTTGGGCGCACAGGTCGTCATCGTGGACGCCGCACCCGTGTTTCGCGCCGACAGCGAAACGGCCGCGCAGGCCGGACTGCTGGCGATTGGCCGCGCCGTCGATTTTGCCGCCGCTGACCTCGTCATCGGCAATACCTTTACCACCTTCTGGGCCGTGCATGCCGCCAAGGCCGCGGGTTGTCGCGTGCTTTACTATGTGCACGAAAGCACCAGTCCCGCCGCTTTTTACCGCCGCGAGATTCAGCCGGCCGTGCTGGCCCTCGCCGAGGCGGCACTCGTGCTGGCGGAGGCCGTGAGCTTCACCAGCGACGCCACCCGCCGCTACCATGCGTGGCCGGGCCGCCCCGTGAATGCCGTGCTCACGCCCGGCTGGGTTGATCTCAACTGGATCGACGGCTGGCTCGCGCAACAACCGCGCGAAACCCTGCGCGCCCGCTTCAACCTCCAGCCCGGCGAAATTCTCGTCACCAACGTCGGCACCATCTGTGATCGCAAAGGCCAGCTCGGCTTCGCGCGCGCCGTGGAATTGTTCAACCGCCGGCATCCCGCCCTCGCCACCCGCGTGCGCTTCGTGCTCCTCGGCGGCCGCAATCAGTGGTTCGACGGCTACTTGCGCGAGGTCCTCGCCACTCTGGAGGTGCCCAATCTCACCGTGCACCCCGAGACGCCCGACTTTCTCGGCTACTACGCCGCCGCCGATCTCACCGTCTGCTCCAGTCTCGAAGAATCCTCCCCGCGGGTCGTGCTTGAGGCAATGGCCTGCGGCACGCCCCTGCTCGCCTCGGACATTCCGGGCATCAGTGAAATGGCCCGCGACGGCCTCGAAGCTGCTTTGGTGACTCCGGGACATACCACGGAGTGGGCCGAGGCGCTCGCCCGGGTCCTGAATGCTCCCGCTGAAGCCCGGGCGCGGGCGAAGCAGGCCCGGGCCCGCATCGAGTCGCATTTCGCCGCCCGCATCGTGCTGCCGCGGCACCTTGCACTCGCCCACGCCGTCGCCGCCGATCAATCTGTCGTATGACCGATACCGCCGACTGGCAGTTCGATCTTGAGGTGCACCCGCCCGGCTGGGCTTTCCCCGCGGGCAAATCCTGGGTCGCCGGTTGGCTTTTTCTCAAGCAAGGCCGGCTCGTCACCGACCTGCGCGCGTGGATCGATACCCGGCCGTGCCTCGCCATTCACGGCCTGCCCAAACCGGGGCTCGACGAACAATTGCTCGGTCGCCCCGCGCCGCCCTATTCCGGTTTCATCTTATTGCTCACCCCGCAACGCGGTGCGACTTGGCTGCGCCTCGAGGTGCGCGACGCGGACGGGAACTGGCGGGAATTCTTTCGCACCCCCATCACCGTCGCCGCGGACGCGCCTGCCGCCCCGCCACTGGCGAGCCTGCCGCTCAGCGACCGACTGGTGGAACTCATGCCGCGCCTGCTGCGCCGGCGCACGCTCCAGCCCATGGCAGCTTTCGCGACTCTGGCCGACGACGTCGTCTCCGCCGCGCTCGCGGAGCCGCTCGATGCGCTGCCCAACCCACCCTTCCACGGCGCGCTGGAGGAACCGCGCGCCATGGGCTGGCTGCGTTATGGCCGGATTCTCATCACCGGCTGGCTCGCGCATCGCACCGCAAAGATCCGCCGGATCACCGCGCTCATCGATGCCACCCACGAGGTGCCCTTGTTTTTCGGCCGCGCGCGCCCCGATATCGCCAGCGTGTTCGCCGATCTGCCCCGCAACGCCCAGGTGCAATTTGTCGGCCACGTTGACTTGCCCGCCGCGCAGCGCAGCGGCCCGGCGTTGGTCAAAATCTTCGCCGAACTCGAATCCGGTGAAAAACACCTCGCCTTCGCCCAACGCTTCACGCCCCAGGTCATCGCCGGTGCCGACACGCCCCTGCCTGCGCGCTCAAGGCTCACCTTCGCCTCGGCCCTGTGGGCTTTGCGCGGGGCCACCCGGCAGCATGGTTTGCTCCTCGGCTCGTCGGGCGCACTTCTCGCCTCCGCCCGCGAGGCTTGGTCCGCCTACTGCGCCGAGGCGCCCGACCCATCGCACCATCGTCGCTCGACCTTGGCGACCAGCTCCAGCACCGCGGCGTCAGCCCCGCGGCGCATCCTGGTCGTCACGCACAATTTAAATTTTGAGGGCGCACCGCGGTTGATTTTTGAACTCGCCGGCTACTTGCATGGCCAACCGGGCAGCAGCGTGCGGGTGCTCTCGCCGCAAGAAGGTCCGATGCGCCGCCTTTTTGAGGAGGCCGGCATGCCAGTCGAAATCGTCGACTTATCCGGCGCGTTGACTGCGCCCACTCCGGCGGCCTTCCACCTCGCGCTGCAGGCGGCCATCCCGCTCGACTGGTCCGGCATCGATCTCGTGGTGGCTAATACGATGGTGTCGTTCTGGGCGGTGCATTTGGCCGCCGCCGCCCGGAAACCTTCCTTGCTCTACATCCACGAGAGTTCGCCGATCCGCCGCTTCTTTGTGCCGCTCCTGCCGGCCGGCTTGTTTCCTTTGGTCGAGACTGCCTTCCGCACCGCCACGCGGGTCGTGTTTACCGCCGACGCCTCGCGCCGGGTGTTCGATTACCTGAACGACCGGGAACATTTTCGCGTGCGACCCAGTTGGCTCGACCTCGCCGCCATCGATGCCTTTGCCGCCACCCAGTCGCGCGCGGCCCTGCGCGCCAAGCACGGGATCGATCCCGACGCCTTGGTGATCCTCAACCTCGGCACCGTCTGCGAGCGCAAGGGCCAGCATATCTTCATCACGGCGGCCGCCCTGCTCGAAACTGAACTGCGCGCCGCTCACTTCGGCCGCACCGTCGCGTTCGTCATGGTGGGTGCCCGGGATGACGATTTCGTGGCCCTCCTGCGGCTGCAGGTCGCGGCCGCCGGCCTCCAGTCCGTGCGCTTTGTGGCTGAGACCAGCGAAAATTTTGACTGGCTCCGCCTCGCCGATCTTTTGGTCTGCACCAGCTTTGAAGAATCGTCGCCCCGCGTCATTATCGAGGCCGCCGCCTTCGGCCTGCCCATTGTCAGCACGAATGTGAATGGCATTCCGGAACTCGTAACCGAAGAAGAAGCCTGGTTGATCGAGCCGGGCGATCCCCGGCAACTGGCCGCCGCCCTGCGCAGTGCCATCGCTGCGCACGCCGCCCACGACCTCTCGCGCCCAACTCACGCCCGCCGCACCGCGCTGGCACGGTTCGACGCCCGGGTTTCCCTGCCGCAACATCTCGCCCTCGCCAACGAAGCCGCAGCCACCTATCCGTGACCCATGCCTGAATCCGCCGGCTGGCAGTTTGCAGTCGAAATCCATCCGCCCCACTGGGTCTTTCCCGCTGGGCGGAGCTGGGTGGCCGGTTGGATTTTTGCCGGCAAAAATAGTGCAATTACAGATCTGCGCGCCTGGATAGATGGCCGGCCCCTCCTCGCCCTGCATGGTCTGCCCAACCCCGATCGGGATGCCCATTTTCTCGGCCGACCCGGACCGCCCTACGCGGGTTTCTCCGTTCAAGTGCAACCCCATCGCGGTGCGACTTTATTGCGACTGGAGGCGCGCGACCTCACCGGCCGTTGGGTGGAATTTTTCCGCCATCAAATCACCGTCGCACCGGACGCTCCCGCC
>JAGNQV010000118.1 GCA_017988885.1 Opitutaceae bacterium
GCCAGCTACTTTGTCGGGATGTTATGCGCGTTTCTCTACCATGTTTGTTGTGAAGGCATTGGTGGCGCCACGCCGGGGAAGCTGATCCTCGGCCTGCGCGTGGTGCAGGAAGACGGCCGGTCCTGCAGCTTCGTGGGCGCCTTGAAGCGGGACCTTGCCTACCATGTGGACGGACTTTTCTTCGGATTGGTTGGCTATAACTCGATGAAGAAAGGGCCGCTGCAGCAGCGTTATGGGGACAAGTGGGGCCGGACCGTAGTTGTGCAGAAGAAGGTTTTTATGCCCAAGCCGAAGCCCTCCGTGTTTCGTTTTCTAGTCGGGCTGTTTGTCGGCTCGGTCGTCTTGGTAGGCATCATATTTGCGGACATGCTAATGAAAATTTTTTGACCGATGCATCCCGAAGCATGTCAACTAATAGTTGACATGCTTCGGGGCACCGCGGTGCAAAAAGTTCGGCCTGAAAAAGGCGCTCCGGTCAGGGAGCGCCTTGCAAATCGTGACGGGGCTCGGCGACCCCGGCTACATTTTACGGCAAATCGGTGCTGCCCATCAAAAACCGGTCGCACTCTCTGGCGGCGGCCCGGCCTTCGTTGATCGCCCATACGACCAAGCTTTGGCCGCGGCGGCAGTCGCCGGCGGCGAAGACGCTCGGGATGCTGGTGCCGAACTTGCCGTAGTCCGCCTTCACGTTGCTGCGGGGATCAGTCTCGATGTTGATTTCCTTCAGCAACGCCTGTTCGGGTCCGAGGAAACCCATCGCCAGCAGCACGAGCTGGGCGGGGCGCGTCTTCTCGGTGCCGGGCTGCTCTTTGGGGATAAACTGACCCTTGTCGTTTTTCTCCCACTTGATCTCGACGGTCACGAGTTCCTTCACGTTGCCGGCTTCATCGCCGATGAATTTTTTCACCGTGGTGACGTAGATGCGGGGATCGGCGCCGAACTTGGCGGCGGCCTCTTCCTGACCGTAATCCATCTTATAAACCTTGGGCCACTCGGGCCAGGGATTATCCGCCGCGCGTTCCAGCGCCGGCTTCGGCAGAATCTCGATCTGCAGGAGGCTCTTGCAGCCGTGCCGCATCGAAGTGCCGACGCAGTCCGTGCCGGTGTCACCCCCGCCGATGACGACGACGTCCTTGCCTTTGGCGTTGATGGGGCTGTCGCCGGTCTTGGCCAGGACGGCTTTGGTGTTCGCAGTGAGAAACTCCATCGCGAAGTGCACGCCTTTGAGCGCGCGGCCCTCAATGGGCAGGTCGCGCGGCTGCGTGGCGCCGGTGCAGATGATCGTGGCGTCGTATTCCTTGAGAAAGATCTGGGGCTCGACGTTGTCGCCGACGTTGGCGTTGCAGATGAATTTGATGCCCTCCTGCTCCATGAACTTGATGCGGCGCAGGACGACCTCCTGCTTATCGAGCTTCATGTTCGGGATACCATACATGAGCAGGCCGCCCGGCCGGTCGGCGCGCTCGAAAACCGTGACGGTATGGCCGGCGAGGTTGAGCTGCGCCGCGGCCGAGAGGCCGGCAGGACCGGAGCCGATGATCGCGACCTTCTTGCCGGTGCGCACCGCCGGCGCTTGCGGCACCACCCAACCCTCATCCCAGCCGCGGTCGGTGATGGCGGCCTCGATATTTTTGATGGTGACCGGCGGATTGTTGAGGCCGAGCACGCACGAGCCCTCGCACGGCGCGGGGCAGACACGGCCGGTGAATTCGGGAAAGTTATTGGTCTTGTGCAGACGGGCGAGCGCCTCCTGCCAACGACCGCGGTAAACGAGATCGTTCCACTCGGGGATGAGGTTGTTGATCGGGCAGCCCGACGCCATGCCGCCGATGAGCTTGCCGGTGTGGCAGAACGGAACACCGCAGTCCATGCAGCGCGCGCCCTGTTGCCGGAGCTTCTTCTCATCCATGTGGTGGTGAAACTCCTTCCAGTCGTGCACGCGCTCAAGCGGCGCGCGGTCAACGGGGAGTTCGCGGAGATATTCGATGAAGCCGGTAGGTTTGCCCATTTTGGTAGATTATTTTTTAACCACAAAGGTCACGAAGAACACGAAGTTTTGAGAATGGTTTTAAGCAGGAATGCACGGAGGCGATTGGTGGATCGAAAGAATCAGTCAGCCTTCAGCTCTTCGTGCCCTTCATGTTCTGCGTGGTTAATATTTTTAGGCTCAATTGCCGCCGACGCGTGAAAGGTCGCGGGCGTTTTCCTCGAAGGCGGCCATGATGGCCTCGTCGCCCGTGAGACCCTGGGCCTGCGCGCGGTCGATACAGGCGAGCATGCGTTTGTAGTCCTTGGGCAGAACCTTGACGAACTTCGGCACATAGGCGGCCCAGTCGTCGAGGATGGCCTGGGCGCGCGGGCTCTTGGTGTAGGCGAGGTGGTTTTCGATGAGCCCGCGGACCGCGGCGATCTCCGCCTTGGTTTCGAGCTGCTCGAGCCCCACCATCTGCACGTTCACGCGGGTGGCGAAATCGCCGGTCTCGTCGAGCACGTAGCCGATGCCGCCGGACATGCCGGCGCCGAAGTTGCGGCCGGCGGGGCCGAGCACGACGACGCGGCCGCCGGTCATGTATTCGCAGCCGTTGTCACCGATGGCCTCGACCACGGCGTCCACGCCGGAGTTGCGGACGGCGAAGCGTTCGCCGGCCATGCCGCGGATGTAAAGTTCGCCGGCCGTCGCGCCGTAGAGCGCGACGTTGCCGATGATCATGTTTTCCTCGGCCTTGAACGTGGCGGCGGGCGACGGGTAGATGATGATCTTGCCGCCGGAGAGACCCTTGCCGACGTAATCGTTGGCGTCACCCTCGATGGAGAACGTCATACCTCTGGTCATGAAGGCGCCGAAGCTCTGGCCGGCCGAGCCCTTGAAGCGGACGCGGATGGTGTCGTCGGGCAGGCCTTTCGCGCCGTGCTTTTTGGTGACCTCGTGGCTGGTGATGGTGCCAACCACGCGGTTGACGTTGCGAATGGGCAACTCGGCGACAACTTTCTCGCCCTGCTCGATGGCCGGACGGCAGATCTCGAGCAGCGTCGTAAGGTCGAGGGATTTGTCGAGGCCATGGTCCTGCGTGATGGAGCAGAAGCGGCCGACTTCGGGTCCGACCTCGGGCGCATAGAGGATGTTGGAGAAATCGAGGCCCTTGGCCTTCCAGTGTTCGATGGCTTGGCGGGGTTCGAGTGCGCCGACCTGACCAACCATTTCCTCGACGGTGCGGAAACCGAGCGACGCCATGATCTCGCGCATTTCCTCGGCGATGAACTTCATGAAGTTCACCACGTGTTCGGGTTTGCCGGTGTATTTGGCCCGGAGCCGCGGATCCTGCGTGGCGACCCCGGTGGGACAGGTGTTAAGATGGCAGACGCGCATCATGATGCAGCCGGTGGCGACGAGCGGTGCGGTGGCGAAACCGAACTCTTCGGCGCCAAGGAGCGCGGCGATGACGACATCGCGGCCGGTCTTGAGCTGGCCGTCGGTCTCGACGGCGATGCGCGAGCGGAGATTGTTGAGCACGAGCGTCTGGTGCGTCTCGGCGAGGCCGAGTTCCCACGGGAGACCCGCGTGCTGGAGGGAAGTCTGCGGCGAAGCGCCGGTGCCGCCGTCGTAACCGGAGATCAGGACGACATCGGCGTGTGCCTTGGCCACGCCCGCCGCGATGGTGCCCACCCCTACTTCAGAGACGAGTTTCACGCTCACGCGGGCGTGACGGTTGCTGTTCTTCAAGTCGTGGATGAGCTCCGCCAGATCCTCGATGGAATAAATGTCGTGGTGCGGCGGCGGGGAGATGAGCCCGACGCCGGCGGTGGTGTGGCGGGTCTTGGCGACCCACGGGTAAACCTTGGTGCCGGGCAACTGGCCGCCCTCGCCGGGCTTCGCGCCCTGCGCCATTTTGATCTGCAGTTCGCGCGCACTGGCGAGATACTGGCTGGTGACGCCGAAGCGGCCGGACGCGACCTGTTTGATGGCGGAGTTCTTCGAGTCCCCCTGTTCATTCGTCCAGGTAAAACGCTCGGGATCTTCGCCACCCTCGCCGGTGTTGGACTTGCCGCCGATGCGGTTCATCGCGATGGCGAGCGTCTCGTGCGCCTCCTGCGAAATGGAGCCGTAGGACATGGCGCCGGTCTTGAAGCGCTTCATGATGGCCTCGATGGGTTCGACCTCATCCGGCGGGATTGGGGTGCCCGGTTTGAAATCGAGCAGACTGCGCAGCGTGCAGAGGTTCTTGCCCTGCTCGTTGATGAGTTTGGAGAAGTTCTTAAACGCGGCGAAACTGCCGCTACGCGTGGCCTTCTGCAGGTGGTGGATGGACTCGGGCGTGAACAGATGGGACTCGCCCTCGGCGCGCCACTGGTAAATGCCGCCGACCGGGAGCACATGGCCGTTGACCTGGCGATCCGGATACGCGGCGTGGTGGCGGGCGAGCACTTCCTGCGCGATGACATCGAGGCCGATGCCGCCGACGCGGGACGCGGTCCAGGTGAAATAGTGGTCGATGACATCCTGCCGCAGGCCGAGCGCCTCGAACACCTGCGCCCCACGGTAGGACTGGATGGCGGAAATCCCCATCTTGGACATGACCTTGATCACGCCCTTTGTGGCGGCCTTCACCATGTTCTTGCAGGCGGTCTTGTGGTCGATGCCGGTGAGCGCGCCCTCGCGGATCATGTCGTCGATGGTCTCGAACGCGACATAGGGATTGATGGCGCTCACGCCGTAGCCGATGAGCAGCGCGAAGTGGTGCACCTCGCGCGCCTCGCCGGTCTCAATGACCAGACTGACGCGCGTGCGCAGACCTTCGCGGATGAGATAGTGGTGCAAGCCGGCGACGGCCAGCAGTGCGGGGATGGGCGCATACTCCTTGCTGACACCGCGATCGCTGAGAATGAGGACGTTGATCTCCTCCTCCTCGATCATGCGGCGGGCCATCATGCAGATTTCCTCCATCGACTTCGCGAGACCCTTCTCGCCGCGGGCGACGCGGAAGAGCGAGGGGAGCACGCCAATCTTGAGGCCGGGCAGGTCCGTCCGGCGGATTTTCGCAAATTCCTCGTTGGTGAGCACCGGCCACTTCAGCTCGACGCGACGGCACGCGGTCGGCTGCGGGTTGAGCAGGTTGCCCTCGGAGCCAAGCCGGGTCTCGGCGGAGATAACAATTTCCTCGCGGATGGAATCGATCGGCGGATTGGTGACCTGCGCGAAGAGCTGCTTGAAATAATCGTAAAGCAGACGCGGCTTGTTTGAGAGCACGGCGAGGGCGCTGTCGTTACCCATCGAACCGAGCGCCTCGACGCCGTCGCGCGCCATCGGGGTGAGGATAATGCGTTCATCCTCGTGCGTGTAGCCAAAGGCGATCTGGCGCTGGAGCAGCGTCTCGTGATCGGGCGCAGGCACGGAAGGGGCGGCCGGCAAATCGTTGAGATGCACGAGATGCTCGTTGATCCACTGGCGATAGGGACGCTCGTTCGCGAGCTGCGACTTGATTTCCTCGTCCTCGATGATGCGGCCCTGCGCGGTGTCCACGAGGAACACGCGGCCCGGCTGGAGGCGGCCTTTGCGCAGAATGTTCTCCGGCGGAATATCGAGCACGCCGGTTTCCGAGGCCATGACCACGAGGCCGTCCTTCGTCACGCAGAAGCGCGAGGGGCGGAGGCCGTTGCGGTCGAGAATGGCGCCAATTTGCACCCCGTCGGTGAAGGCGATGGCGGCGGGGCCGTCCCATGGCTCCATGAGACAGGCGTGATATTGATAGAAAGCGCGCCGCGCATCGTCCATGTGCTGGTCGCCCGACCACGGCTCCGGCACCATCATCATGATGGCGTGGGCGAGCGGTCGGCCGGCGAGCACGAGGAGCTCGAGGGTGTTGTCGAACATCGCCGAGTCGGAACCGTTCGGATTCACGATCGGGAGCAGCTTCGGCATATCCTCGCCGAAAACCTCGGACTCGAAGAGCGCCTCGCGGGCGTGCATCCAGTTGATGTTGCCGCGGAGGGTGTTGATCTCGCCGTTGTGCGCGATGTAGCGGTAAGGGTGCGCGCGGTCCCAACTGGGGAAGGTGTTGGTCGAAAAGCGCGAGTGCACGAGACCGATGGCGGTCTCCATCGCGGGGTTCGTCAGATCGGTGAAATATTTCGCGAGCTGATCGGTGAGCAGCATGCCCTTGTAGACGATCGTCTTGCTGGAGAGGCTGGCGACATACCAGAACTCGGCGCCCGCCATCGTGGAGGCGCGGATCTCGGAGTAGCAGCGCTTGCGGATGATGTAGAGTTTGCGCTCGAAGGTGGCCTGGTCGGTGACGCCGGCGCCACGACCGATGAAAATCTGCCGCATGAACGGCTCGCAGGCTTTCGCGGTTTCGCCGAGCGAGGAGTTGTCCACCGGCACGGTCCGCCAGCCAAGCAGCACCTGGCCCTCGGCCTGGATGATCTGGGCGAGTTTTTCCTCGATCTTGCGGCGCACGCTGGGGTTCCGCGGGAGAAAAATCATGCCGCAGCCGTATTCGCCGGCCGCCGGGAGATTGATGCGCGCCTTTTTGCAGACTTCCTGAAAAAACTTGTGCGGCATCTGCAGCAACACGCCGGCGCCATCGCCGGTGTTGGGCTCGGCACCGGCGGCCCCGCGGTGGTCGAGATTGGTCAGGACCTGCAACGCGTTCCGCAGAATCTCGTGTGACTTGCGGCCGTGGATGTCCACGACGAAGCCGACGCCGCAGGCGTCGTGCTCGAACCACGGATCATACAAGCCCTGCTTGGCGGGCCGGCCGGGGAAGGAGGTTTGGGAATCAGGCGGCAAGGAGTGCGACATCGTGGTGGAAAGGGGAAATTAGAAGCTGAACTTGTGCCAGCGGGCGGAAGGAAAGTATGGGGACAAAAAAAGGGCCGGTCGCAATTTGCGAGAGCCGGCCCGAAGCGTGGTTAGTGCAGAGAGCTCTCAGCGTTAGAAGAAACGCACAGTTTTAGTGGCCATTTTGGCGTGTTCATCGTCCGAACAGCCCGCATTCGTAGGCACGCCGGCGGCGAGGTCGGTGGGTTTTACCAGATCGTTGCTGAGCAGATAGTTTTCCACTTCCTCACCGGAAATGTCCGCCAACATCACGCCGTCGATTTCGACGCAGGGCGAGAGAGGTTGCCCCGACTTCTGCACCATTTCCGCGTAATTGGCGCGGTTATTGATGATATCGATATCCTCAAACGCCAGGCCGTGTTTACGGAGCACCGCACGGACGCCATTGGACCAGCCACACTGGGGCTTGAGATAAGCTTTGATGTTCATGCTATAGGATGCCACAGGGCAAAAGTGGCGCAAGATATAGGGCGTGATTTCCAGCGGGCAAGAGCAACTTTAGAAAATCTTTGGCATAACCCTGCGCCGCTTAGGTGCGCCGCAACCCGTGCCGAAATTCGGACGGCGTCTGGCCGGTTTGCTGCCGAAATTGGCGCGAGAAATAAAAAATGTCCTGAAACCCGAGCGCCCCGGCGACCATGCCGATCGTTAGGTCGGATTCGGCGAGCAATTGCCGGGCGCGCTCCACCCGCGTCTGGATGATGTAGTCCTGCGGCCGCTGGCCGGTCACCTTGAGAAACACCCGCGAAAAATGGTCCACGCTGTAGCCCGCATTCCGCGCCAACGCCGCGACGGCCGGCACGCGGCCGGGATTTTCGCGAATCTGGGCCGCGACGCGACGCATCCCGTCGCGATGATATTGCTCCAGGCCGGGACTGGCGGCGGCCCCGGCCGCCGCGTGTTCGCGGGTCAGCTCCATGAGCAAGCCGCCGAAGAGCACCCGGCGCACCGCCCCGGCCGCGGGATCCGCGCCCAACTCAATCACCCGGCGCATGAGACCATCCATCAGCTCGACCTGCCGCGTGCGGAATACCTCGAAAGGCGGAGTAAAAGCGGATAAAGGCAAATTTTTGCCGGGGGCATGCAATTGGAAATGAATGTAATTCACCCCCAATCGCTCCGCCGGATCCTGCTCCGCCTCATAGTGGTGCCCCGGCCGCATCCAGAGACACGTGCCCGGCACGAGCTCGATCTCCTCCCGGTCGAGTTTCATCCGGCCGCGACCGGCCCAGACAAACCACAGGTCGAAATCATCCAAGCCGCGCGCCCAGTCGCGCCCAAGATGCCAGCCGGGCTCGCACCGCACCCGGTTGGTCTCGCCGATCCGGGTTTCACAGGGTTGATGGGCAATTTGAATCATGCCGGATAAACACAAATAAATAGCGGGAGGATACATTGCGCGGCAAACTGAAATGTGGCATCTTCCGTCCTCCCCTATGAGCACCGCGACCCCTGCCCAACCCGACGTCCAATTTGATCCCGGCTCCGAAATGCACGCCCCCGAGCTGTATCAGCCGGTCGCAACCGGCTTCGGGGTGGATCATTTCGAAGATATTGGTCCGCGCGAAATCGAGTTTTACCGTGAAAATGGCTACCTCCTCGTGCGCCAGGCCTTCACGGCCAAGGAAACGGCCGATGCGTTGCAGGGCCTGCTGGACTTGATTGCCGGCAAGCGGCCCGACTTCACTGGCCTGCTCTTTGAGGCAAAAGCCAAGGAGCTCATTCCCACCCTTTCTCCCGAGCAACGTCAGGACTATATCCGCAAGCTCTGGTATTTCGTCGAATTCGATGCGCGCCTGAAGGCCCTTTCGCATCACCCTAAACTGCTCGGCATCGTGCAAACGCTCATCGGCGACAAGGCGCCGCATATGTTTCAGGACATGGCGCTCATCAAGCCGCCGCGGCTCGGTCGCGAAAAACCGTGGCACCAGGACAAGGCGTATTTCGACTTCCCGCTGGCTACACCGGTCGTCGGCGTATGGATCGCCCTCGACGAAGCCACGGTGGAAAACGGCTGCATGCAGATCCTGCCCGGCCGCCACAAGGATGGTCCAAAAATCCATTTTCAGCGCCGCGATTGGCAGATTTGCGACAACCAGATGCTGGGCACCCAGTCCGCCGCCGCCCCGCTCAAGCCGGGCGGGCTGCTCCTGTTCGACGGCCTGATGCCGCACGGCACGCCGCATAATTCCTCCCCCAACCGGCGTCGGGCGCTGCAGTATCACTATGCCCCGGCCGACGTCGTGAAGAGCAC
>JAGNQV010000119.1 GCA_017988885.1 Opitutaceae bacterium
GGCACCGCCCAAGCCCTCATTCTCGATGTGAGCGCGAAACAAACCTACGTGGACTTCACGCCCAATGCCCGGGTGAAGGAATTGGAAGACCAGCTCAAGGCCCTCGGCAAACAGGTCCGCACGCTCGATGATCGTGGGACGATCCTGCAGTCGCAAAGCACCATGCTCGACCAGATGGAGACCGCGCTCTTTGCCCCGCCGACCAAGGATGTGCCACGCCCCGACCTCGCCCAATTTGGCAATTCCCTCACCTATCTCACCGAGCAAAAGTCCAAACTCGTGACTGAACGCGCCGCCCTCGACGAACAGCGCGAGGAATTGCAGAACAAGATCAACACCGCGCAAAACCAGCTCAATGGGCTGCGCGGCGCCGGCGGCCGCAGCTTCAAGACCGTGACCGTCCGTGTCTCCGCCGAACAGGCCGGCAACCTGCAGGTGGCCCTCGCCTACACCGTGCCCGGCGCCAGTTGGGTGCCCAGCTATGATGCCCGCGTGCTCAGCAGCGATCGCGCGGTCGCGCTCGGTTATTTCGGCCTCGTGCGCCAAAGCACCGGCGAAGACTGGCAGAATGTCTCACTCACGCTTTCCACCGCCCGCCCCGGCCTCGGCGGCGCCGCCCCGCAGATTGTGCCGTGGAATCTGGATGTGTTTGTGCCGCGCCCGGTCGAGATGGGCTATATGGGGGGACGTGAACGCCAAGAGAGGACGGCCAAGGCCAATGCTCCCTCGGCCGTGAACATGCAGTCCCTCACCAGTAACGTCGAAGCCGATAAAGCTGATGAATATAAGGATGCCGCCATGGCCTCCGCCACCATCGAAGCCGGTGCGACCAGCGCCTCGTTCAAGATTGCCGTCGCCTCGAGCATCCCGAGCGACAACTCCCCACAGCGCGTGCCGATCACCTCGGCGCGGCTCAATGCCCAGCCGGAATTTCTCACTGTGCCAAAGCGTCTGACCACGGCCTTCCTCACCGCCAAGGTTTACAACAACTCGGAGTTTCCCCTGCTCGCCGGCGCGATGAATGTCTTCCTCGACGGCACCTTCGTCGCCACCAGCGGCCTGCGCACCGTCATGCCCGGCGAGAAATTCGACCTCGCGCTCGGCGCCGACGAGGGCATCAGCGTGAAATACAAGCGCGTCCAGAAATTCACCGAGGAGACCGGCTTCACCAGCAAGAGCCAGCGCCTCACCTACGAATACCTCCTCACGATTCAGAACAACAAGAAGACGACCGAGCGCGTCATCGTTGCCGACCAGGTGCCGCTGTCCCGCAACGAAAAGATCATCGTCAAGCTGCTCTCGCCCGACGCGAAGGACGTGAAGCCCACCGATGACGGCACGCTCAAGTGGACGCTTGACCTCAAGCCCGCCGAAAAGCGCGAGCTCACCGTCAAGTTCACCGTCGAATACCCCAACGAAGTGAACGTCACCGGCCTCGAGTAAACCCGGAGCGCAAAGTTTTGCCTGCAAGGCGGGGTTGCCGAACCCCGCCTTTTTTGCGCCCCGTTATTTTCATGGGGGCTGGGTCCGATCCCCCGGAGCTTGCCGCTGAAATACTTCCTGATGGGGGCCGCCCAACTGCTCACCGATGGCCGGGATTGAATCCAAGCCGATCCGTGAAATCCGTGGTTAAACTGCATTGTTCCGGCTCAGTCTCAGTTGGAGGGACGACCTCTGTGTCGTCCTCGGACCGGACAGAGCCGTTCCCTCCATTTTGGACCAAGACACCAAGACTTATGACGTCGTGTATCGGATCCGAATCAACCCTTTCGCAGCCGAAACCATGCGGTCGAAATTAACCACGGATCACTCGGATGCTCACCGATGGACGGGATTGAATCCGTGTCCATCCGTGAAATCCGTGGCTCAACCAAGACCCGGCGTTCCGACCAGCGGCCGCTACAAATCGGATCGCAGAATTCTAGCGCGCCCCCCTCAGCCCTCTTCGCCCCAGTCGCCAAACTCCCACTCGCGCTTGAGCACCGCCTGTCCGTTGGCCAGCAGCTCGTTGTTGAGAAAAATCTCACTGCCATCGTCGAGCGTCAGGAAAACGTCCGCCAGATAGCGGTCGTATTTGTCGGGCTTCGTGGTGCAGATCTTCACCCCTTGCGTCCGGGCGATGAGTCCATCCACGAACCGCTTCGCCACCTTGCCCTCTGGCGTGCTCAGTTCCGGACAATCCAAGTCGCGGAAGCGCAACTTCTGTTTCACCCATTGGTCCGGCCGCAGGAAAATACGCACCCAAAGCGTGTCGCCATCCACTACCTTGAGAATTTCAGCAGCGTAAGTGAACAGGTCGGCCTTGGTCGCTTCTTCCGCCTTTTCCACTCCGGCCGCTGTCACCCGCACGAACAGATCGGCCTTGAGTTTGGTTTCGCTGGGTAGACGGAGATAACACGCGAAACCCAGATCCACCGCCAATCCTTCGCCATCCGCGATGATTTTGCAGACCCCCGCCATGCCGCACTTGGGCTTGAGCAATTTCGGCGGCGTGACGTCCTTCGCCGCCTCGGAGGCATCCGGTTTTTCCTCAGCCAGCGCCCGCACCTGTTCTTCCAGTTGAGGCGAAGTCCAGCCGCGCTTGATGGTTTCGGCCAACAACGCCTGCCGCCGGGCAGGATCGGGCACCTGGCAAAGGAGCCGATAGTGCGACCAACCCAATTGTGCGCGGTCGCGCACAATTGGGAAACAGCGGTAGAACTGCGTGAACTCATAAAGCGACCGGCTGCTCGTGCCGGTGTCTTCCGCCAGTTTGGGGAAGACCTGTCCGCCGTAATTGGCACGTTCCTTGTTTAGCAAAAGATGCTCGTGAATCAGCCGGCCCGTCTCGTGGTAGGTGAGCAGCCAAGCCCGGTCGATCTCGGCCCGCCCCTTGAGCACCACCGCAAGCACCGCCTGTTTCAGTGCGGCATAGGTCTCGGGCACAACCAGCTTTTCGGTCTGGGGCATGGGACGGTGGGGGTGGGCCAATGTTGGCCACTGCCACCCGCGTTGTCGAAGCCCGAAACGAAGCCAAAGCTGGTGTTCCGCCAAACGGCTTCCAATCGATGATCCGAATCAACCCTTTCTCACCAGACTCGTGATCACCGCGAAATCTTTGGCTTTCGGCATGGCAAACAAGCAACTCCCGCCACTGCGATTGGCCCACAGCTCGCCCAAGCGCCGCTTTTCCTTAGAGTCGTCATTGCTCCAGCGGTCCGCGCCCTTGTATTCCAACACCAAAATCCGACCGTCCTTCAGCTTGCAGACGAAGTCCGGATAAAAGCGGTCGGTCGCGGTGGGCAACCAGAAAGAGCGTTCCGGCTGGCGCTCCAGATTGCGCACCCATGTCTCAACCTCCGTCAACTGGTCGAGGAACAACGCGCATTCAAACTCCTCGCCCTTGTCCCCGAGCTCACCGACCTGCCGGTGATAGTGTTTCTTGAAATCTCCCGAGCGCTCACACATCCAACGCGCTGGATAGCGGTCGGGGTCGAAAGTGAAGACATCGTGGGCCGTGACTCTGAGCGGCCCGGCTACCTCGCCAAAAATCACCTGCTGGAAGGCTTCAGCCTTGGCCTGCTTCCGACACGTATCGATCTGCGCCTCCACGTGGTCACGCAAGACGAAGCGTTCGCGGACGAGCCGGCCCAACGTAAACTCCTTTTGGGCCATCAATCCACCCAGGACGGCCGATATAAAAGGTCCGGTCTCATCCGCCGAAATATCCGGATGCGGGATATTCCGGTCGAGCCAGTCAACCAGCCGGGCCTCCGTCCAGTTTTCCGTGACTTCAATCAGTTTCAGCTCGTCCGCCAGTTCGTCACCAAATTTCCACTTCACCTTGCCGGCCTCGTCCAGCCCGACGCTGCCAAAAGCTCCGGCATCTCCGCCCACCGCCAGTTCGCCGGGATTTTCCAAAACCTCTTGGGCGCGCAGGTTCCAAGGGCGCTCCAGAAAGTGAGTTTCGTCCAACCACTCCAGCACCCCTTGTCGCTCAACGCAGAAGACGGGCACCGCCAGTTTGACACCACGTTCGGCCGGACTGGTGAAAATCTGCTCCACGACTTTCGCGTGGTTCCGTGCAGCAGCGACAAACTGCTCACGACTTGCCTCCATCAGGAAGCCTTCAGCAGCTTGCTTGATTTCGTCCTCGGTTAGTGGGGCCACAAAAGTCACCGTGCCGGCCTTTGCGTCGACTTTGACTTTGGCACTCAAATCCGGTGTCCACCGGCTGATATCGGGCGCCTCCGTCACTGGCAGGGTCATGGGCGGCGCCCGGTGGCTGACTGGCAGTTCAAGTTTCCCCTGCTCTCCAGTCGGAGTGACGATGAGATCCTTCGCCTCCAACGGATTGAAGCCGTTGCCCGCGACCAGTGCGTCCTCCAGTGCCCGGGCGGTCGCCGCAAAATTGCTCGAGGTCGCCAGGGCATAGGCGCGGTTGAGTTCGGGCGCTTCCTTGCGGCGAGCGCCGGGCAGGCGGAGCACGCGGCCGATAAGCTGTTCGACTGCCGTATCCGACTTCATCTCCGCCACGGAGCACAGCACATAGGCCCAGGAGCAGTCCCAACCTTCCTTGAGCGCATCCACCGTGATGACGAACCGCACCGGGCAGTCCGGCTTGAAAAGATCAATGTCGTCGAGCCCGCGGTCATCACCGGTGGCCCGCACAATCCAATCCGCTGGCACCTTGCAGTGTTCGATCAGCGCCTTTTCCACCACCTCGACCGTCCGCGTTTCGCGGTCCTTGTCCTTCCGTTCGGCTTTGATGAGCACGATGGGGCGGATGGGTTCGCCGGAAACCTTCTCCTCCGCCTTGGCTTTCTTCTCCAATCCTTCGCGCAGCGCCACAGCGTCGGCCAGCAGGCGCAGCCAGTCGGTGCGGGTCTCCAGCCGGATGGGCAGCTTGATCATATCCTCGGCGGCGAGCTGCTTGGCCGAGACGTGATAGAGCACATTGCTGGGCGATTCATCCCGGGCGGGCGTGGCCGTAAGTTCCAAAATGCAGGCGGGGCGGAACCGCGCCAAGGTATCAAACGAAAGCGGTGTGCGGGCGTTGTGAGCCTCATCCACGATCACGATGGGCCGCTGCAGCCGGAGCACATTGGCCAGCGAATAGGGCACCGTGCCCGCCTCGTTCTTTTCCAGCACAGCCTGCGTCGCGGCATCCAGCCCGGCAAAATGATGATGCAGCGCGCCCGAGCTCTCATAAACCTTGCGGCCTTCCTTCTCCGTGATGCGGAAGGATTGGAGCGTGCTCACGATGACCACAGTGCTGGCGTCAAGCGTCGCCTTGGTCACATAGAGTGCCTCCGTCGGGTCGAGCACTTCCACTGCTCCCAATTCGTTTTCCAGTGCCTGCCGGTAGTGATGAGTGCGGTTGCGTAACGCCACGATCGTCTGCGACTGGATGGCCCGCGAAGGCACCAGCCAGAGAACGACCGCATGCCCGCTTTGCATCAGCTCGCGCTGGATCACGGGCACACTCAGGCAGGCGAGCAGCGTCTTGCCCCCGCCGGTGGGCAGCCGCAGGCAGACGTAGGGCATGCCCTTGAACTCCTCGGCCTCGAATCCCGGCGCGTTGAAATACGGCAGGCCCACGCCCGTGCGCTCGCTGGTGAGCTGACTAAATGCCGCCGCCGGCCCACCCAGCGCCCGGCTGCGCCGCAGAAACTCGGCCAAGGCCTCGACCGTTTGGAGCTGATAGAGTTTGGGTGTGAGCATGACCTATTCCTCCCCTTCGGTCTGGATGACCTTGCGCGGATCGTCCACCCGCGATGAAGCCTCGTCCACATCCACGGCCACCACATTGGCTTGTTGGTCGAAATAGACATGCACTCCCGGAGCAATCTCATCGGCCGACGAGACCGGCAAACGGCGCAGGATGATGCGCAGCCTGTCTTCCTCGGGATCGTAGTTTATTTCCATGAGCGGATCAGCGCACCTTGATGGCGTAGGGAGTTTGCTTGAAGACGATGCCCCGCGCCTTGAGCCGGGCGGGACTCACACGGTTGGACGCGGCGTAGATGACCTTTGGCCCGTCGTGCTGAGGAAGCGAATCGAGAATCGGCTGCGTGAGGACGTTGCCGCCATCGGGCGACTTGTCCTTGAGGATGCCGTTGTAGAGCAGGTAAACACCCGTGCCGTGAGCGACGCCAAGCAGCGGTTTGTCGCAAGGTGCATCCTTTGGCAGCGGCGTGCCGGTCTCGGTGAAGAAGACATGCCGGGCAAGGTCGCGGAAACGGACGGTGCTGCGGATTTTCCCGGCAGCATCGAAGAGTGGTTCGCCAAGTTGGACGTAGCGGAATCCGCCGCCGAGGCCGGGCACTGTCTCGTCGGCCGTGCTCTTGTAGCCTCTGGCTACGCGTCGAATACGTTCGGCCGTGATTGTCTGGGCGATTTTAGGATCAATTTCGGCAACGATAAATCGCCGCGGCGCCTGTTCTTTTTGCCCAGCATTGAGCTTTAGCACGGCGTGCGCAGATGTGCCGGAGCCAGCAAAAGAATCCATAACCAGATCGCCAGGGTTTGAGGCCACTTGAAGCACACGCTCAACTAAGCGTGTCGGTTTTGGCGTATCGAACGGAGCATCCCCACCGAGCACAGAGTTTATTTCTTTCTTCGCCTCCTGATTATGGCCTGTTTCGGCATGCGGCCACCAGCTCCATGAACTCACACCATTGTTTTCCAACAAGTAGGTTTTGACGCGAGGGCGACCTTTCCCGTCCTTTCCAAACCACATGCGACCGTCATCCCTTAACTTTACGAACTCGCTTTCGATGTTTCCCCAGCAACGACCCTTCGGTGGCTCATATACCTCACCACCGGGAGAAGTGATGGGATACATTTGATTCGGTCGCCATCCTTGGGCCGTAAAATCAGTCGAGACCCAAAGCCCCCTAGCGTCCTTATCTGGATTCTTGTAGTCCGCGATTTGCTCTCCAGAAAGCGGCACTTTGTTGAACGAGACCGATTCGATTTTCTTCGCAAAAACAATGATGTGATCGTGAGCTTGGCCTAGCCGTAAACGTGCATCAGGTGAAATCCTTCGCTGCCATGCAATCGTCGCTACGAAATTAGAACGGCCGAAGATTTCTTCGAGAAGAAGTCGGCAAGTTGCCGCTTCGTTATCATCTAAATTGACGAAGATCGATCCGTCCTCGCGCAGAAATTCCCGCAGCAGTCTCAGCCGCGGATACATCATGCAGAGCCACTTGTCGTGACGGGAGAGGTCCTCGGCTTCCTTGCCGACGACCTTGCCGAGCCAGGCGTTGATCTCGGGGGAGTTGACGTTGTCGTTATAGACCCACCCCTCGTTGCCGGTGTTGTAGGGCGGGTCGATGTAGATGCACTTCACCTGCCCGGCATAGTAGGGCAGCAGGGCCTTGAGCGCGGTCAGGTTGTCGCCCTCGACGATGAGATTGCCCGAGTCGGCGGGACCGCACCCCAGCTCCGGCACATCGCGCAGGAGGTGATAGGGCACCTCGTGGTGGTGGTTGACGACGGCTTGCTTGCCGATCCAGTCGAGCGTGGGCATGGGGCTGGGTCAGACGTTTGCGGGCGGTTTTCGCCCGGGCGAGGGTTTATTTATGGAATCTGTCGGGCGGCAGGCGTGGGGATCGCCGGTCCCTGACGTGCAATTCAAAAATCCTCGATCCGGAACCGCGGTTTGATACCGGTCACCGGTTCGACCCGGCCATCCGTGTGCACGCGGTAAATGCCCTGCGGTGCACCGGCGGCGACCAATGCCGCCAGTTTCGGCAGCACGGCCAGGACCAAGGGCACACGGGCCTCCCGCCGGACATGCGTCAGGGCATAGAGGATGAAGGTGTGGGTGCCGGCGGTGCTGAAGAGCGAGCGTTCGGGCTCTTTCCGTGCAATGTTGCGGTCGCAGGTAAGAATCACCCAGCCGCGTTGCGCCACCCCGCGAATCCAGAACGGATCCTGCGTGTCGGCGGCGAAATGATCGTCGTGCAGCTCGACCCGGTAGCCCTGGGGCCGCAGGGCCGCGGCCAACAACCGTCCGCCGGTGTCGCGGTCGATGAAGAAGACCGGCGGCTCAGGCCGCCTTGCGGGTGGACCAGCGGATGGCTTCCTGGATTTCCTCGGGCTCGGCTCCATAGTCGGCGATCAAATCCTCAATCGGTTCACCGGCGAGAAACCGGTCGGCAATAATCTCGGTCTTGACCCCCAGGCGCTGGAGGCAGGGTTTGCCAAACGCGATGGTCGGATCGATCATGATATGCCGTGGTTCGTAGAGCTGACCCGTGGCGGTATAGAGGAAGGGGTGCAGGCGGGAGGCAAAGCCATCCGCCCCGTAGTCGATGCGATGCAGGTATTGCTGCAAGATCGTCTCGCTGACCGTCTGGCCCCGCTCAGAGAGCGAAATGAGCCGGTCGGAAACCTTCAGCAACAGGTGCTCCGTATCGTGGTAGAATTTTTCCGAAGCGAGCAAATCCAAGGAGCCCATGCTGTCGCGGAGATAGGCCAGGGCCTCGCGGATCCGATACATGGGGATGTGATATTTTTTGCGGATGCCCTGAACGACGTGAGCCTGGATAAGATTCTGAAACGAGAGGGCGTCTTTCGCGGCGGCAACCAGCAGATTGGGTGAACGCCGCGGACCGTCCTTGGTGGGATAAGAACGCCCCTTGAACCAAGTGCGGAGTGTAGCCGGATGCGCCCCGATGCAACGGGCGGCATCGGTCATGCTATAGGCGGGAAGCAGGCGCGGATCCATGATGGCGCAAGGTGACGCAACGCACCGGTCGAAGCAAGCCCGACGACAAGCAGGACGTGGCGCGGGGCTGTGCGGGACCGTCCGACGAAAGCTTACCGGCACAAAAAAGGCGCGCCGGTGGGGGCGCGCCTTGAAATTGAGCGAAGGGTTTCGCGGCGCTTACCAGCCGACGGAGCTACTGTTCTTCGTCTGCTTGGCGATGGACTTTTCCTCTTCCCAGACGGTGAGGCCGGTCTTCGTCTGCACCAGCGACATCTGGAACGAGTAGGTGTTTTGCGTCACCTTCGTGCCCTTGTCGGACTGCT
>JAGNQV010000120.1 GCA_017988885.1 Opitutaceae bacterium
CGACGCCGGTGGCAATCTGCACTGGGGTGTTGCGATTGGTGGTGGAACCGTCGCCGAGTTGACCGTAATTGTTACGGCCCATGGCCCAGAGGGTGCCGTCGGTCTTGACGAAGAGCGTGTGAGCGTAGCCCGCGGAGACGGACGCGACGCCGGTGGCAATCTGCACCGGGGTGGTGCGATCGATGGTGAAACCGTTGCCGAGCTGACCGGAGATGTTATTGCCCATGGCCCAGAGGGAGCCGTCGGTCTTGACGAAGAGCGTGTGACGGGAACCCGCGGCGACGGTGGCGACGCCGGTGGCAATCTGCACCGGAGTGGTGCGAGTGTTGGTGGAACCGTCGCCGAGCTGACCGTAATTGTTATAGCCCATGGCCCAGAGGGAGCTATCGGTCTTGACGAAGATCGTGTGAGACTCGCCCGCGGCGACGGCGGCGACGCCGGAGTGGATTGAACTGGGTCGCGTGTGAGGATGGTTTAAAGTGCCAAGCTGACCGATCGCGTTGTCGCCCGTGCCCAAAAGATCATATCCGGGTGCACCGGCGTCAGTTTGAGTCAGGCTATGCGTCGCACCCGCGATAGTGATTATCGCGCTGCGACTGCTGGCCGTCGGGTTAGCTTCGACCGCAACGATCGCGATAATCTGCCCGACCCCGGGGTTGGGCGTGACCGTCACCCACGGCATATCGGCACTCGCGGTCCACTCGGCGCCCGTGTCGACGAGTATTTCGTAGCTCACGGCTCCCGCGCCGACGGTCTTGGTCGCAGGGGTCAACGTGACCTGCGCGAGGGCGACACTAGTGAACAGGGCAAACAAAGCCCAGAAGCCGAGGACGGTGCGCATACGCAGGATGGGGGTGGGATTAGACGCTACTGAACGAAAAACAGGACACACCGTCGCATGTAAGATGCGAGGCTTAAAGCTGTTCGAGGAACTCCACGTAGGCCTTGGCGGCGGTGGTCTGGGCGGTGACGAGCGCATTGATGCGGGCGTATTCGGGCTCGAAGGCGGGTTTTACGAGCTGGACGAAGGCGGCGGGATTGGTTTGGAGCGCTCATGACGCACTGTTCGAAATCTCCGCGTCCATACTCATGCATTCCCCTCAGGGCACAAAAAAACCGGGGCGAAGGATTGCTCCTCCGCCCCGGCGTTGCTTTCTATTTGTTTAAGCTGCGCTGCCAAGTTTTTGGACTTGGCGCGACAGCGGCTGCCAGACCGTGCGACGAAACGCCTCAGGGAGGCGAACGGCCGCCTGAATCCAGTTGCGGTTTTCCTGAGTTGGCTTTGCGACCGCGGTAGAAATTTCGGCCAGCGGGGGCAGATCATCCTCAAACCGCGAGTTTTTTTCGAACTCGTAAGTCGAGAAAATCATACCACCGGAGCCGAAGCCACCGGGTTGCATCACAAACATTGTCTTGGTCTTGTTATTCATGATCAGATGGAGGATTCGGGCGAAACGCTGAATCCTCCTGGCCGACCACAAACTGCGAAAGAACTGAAGCCGTAAGCTGCTTTGATAGTCCCAACCGTCAAGTGATTGTTCCTATCCAAAAAATCTAATTGTTCAATATCAGTTAGTTATACCAGTTTACGTAACTTCGCCGCGCCTTTGGTTCTTTCCTGTTCAGCGCGCCATATTTTCGCTTTGGGCAACCGATTCTAATGGCACCAAAGGCCGGTTAGAGCATTCAAATAATACTCTAGCCGACAAGGTAGGACCCGACTCACCGCAGGCGAGCGAGCCCTTGTGCGCCTACGGCGCATCTGGGCGGGCCGCTCGGAGATTAAGCCCCTACCCGATGAGAAATGCGGCACGTCATTGCTAAAAATGCTCCAGCTACCACACCCGGCTGGACTGCTGGTTTTCCACCTGTCGTTCAGCCGCATCATCCAGTTCGCTTAAAAAATCGAGGCCCGTGCGGCGCTGGATTTCCGCAATCGTGGTGAGGAATCGCGCGGCCTCACCCTCGGGTGGGGCATCCTGCGGAATAATCAGGGCCTCGGTGCGCAGCTTCCCTTCCGTCTCATCCACCACAATCAGGAAAAACGCCTCCGGCACCGCCACCCCACCGCGCAACTTCTGCGGTCGCGGCCCAAAGACCGGTCCCGTCAACACCCACACTTCGCCGTAGCGCGCGGGATAGCTCGTCGCGATTTTCATTTCCAATTCCTTCCACAACCCGGCGTTCAGCGAGTGCCGTTGCGGCGTGATGTTGGACATCAGGAAAGTCTCCAATTGCGCCGCCTCCCCATAGCGCGTGGCGATGGCGTAGTTCGGCGCCATGTGGCCGCGGTCGTAACCGCTGCCCGTATAGTAGTCGGGCGACACCCGGGCAATCGTGCGCAGGTCGATCTCGAACTTGTCGGGCCGGGGGGCCGGTGCCGGCAACGTTGCCAGATCACGCATATGATACGCCGCCCAAACCGGTCCGCCGAGCGCATCGCTGTAACCCGTCACATAACCGCGATTGGTCAGGACCCGCACGGGCATCACGCCCACCCAACTGCCGGCGCGCGGCACTCCCCCATAGACGAGGGACTTGTCACCGGCCGCAACGTGACCGCTCGCACTGTCGGCGTAGTAGAGTTGCCAGATGTCCCAGCCAATATCGAAGGCCGAAACCCGTTTTTGGCGCTCGAAATAATTTCCCACGAGGCGCGACACCTCCTGTTGGCGCCCAGCCGGCTGCGCCAGATACCAGCCGCCAATCAGGCAAGCCACGACCAGGTTTAATCCGAGCAGCCATCGGCCGCCCCGCGGCAGACGCCGGTTCGCACGTGATCGGACAGCGCGGCGAGCCATCGTGGTCAGGCCTTGCCGAGCTTCCGCAGCGCCTTGTTGATCTTCACCAGATCACAAATATCGGGCGCGTAATCCGGCCCCACCCACTCCAGCCATTCGCGGCCGAGTTCGGAGCCGGGGTCCTTGAGACAGGCCAGCATGTCGTGAAATGCCTCCAAGCCGCCGCAATCCTCGGGCGGGCCGGCCTGGGCACCCGCCATGCAGATGGGATACGCCGCGCCTTTTTCCATGGTGAGCGTCTTCTCGACCTTGATATCCAACTGCCAGCCCTCGCCAAAATTATAGTGATAAACAAAACCGTGCCGCTGCCCCAGATCGAGGTCGCCCAGCGTCACGTCGCGATCGTCCTCGATATTGATCTCATCGTGCTTGAGCGGGTTGCCCAGTCGCAGTTCGTCGAGCGTGAAGACGTGGGTCTGGTAGTCGAACCAGTCGAAGATAATCTGGATGGTGTCGTGTAGCCGCGAAAGCCACATCGTCTCGCGCACGAGCAACCGCCGCCAGATGCGCGGCGTCGTGCCCGCGACTTCCAGTCGCAGTGCAAACACCTTTTCCGGCGCCTTCTTCTTGGCCGAGCCCACTCCCTCCAGTAACGAAATCATTCAGCTGCACTGCAACTGAAGTGAGCCGCGCCGGCAAGCGCGCCGATGAGCGTGGGTCCAGCAACCTTGGTCTTCATGCAGGTCAGGCCCGCCCTAACGCCCGATAGTTTCCGGCCAAAATATCCAGCAACTCCGGACTGTCGCCCAGCAGGCCTGCCCGCACCGTCCGTAAACCGGGAGCAGCCACGACCGCCTGCGCACAAATCCGCGCGACGTCGCCCTCGGATCCCGCATGCCGGCCCGGCAGCAAAAACAAATGCGCCACCACCACGGTCCCCGCATTCCAAAGCGGCGCGGTGAGCAGGGTTTCCAGCAGCGGCTCGTTGAAATCATATTCGGCTCCAGCCCGGCGCTCCATGCTGCACGGTGCAACCCCGGCCGCACGCGGACCGAGCCGCTGCGCGAGTTTGCCGGCGATGCGATTGCGCACATCCGTCACCGCGCGCACCGGACTGCCGTGATCCACCAGCGCGACCCGCGGCAATGCTTCACTCTTTGGTTCCGCCGCGAGCACAGTCTCCACCTGCATCGCAAGAATACGCGCGAGGGCATCTTCGCCGCCCGCATGCAACGGCGCCGCGGTGTGCACTTTCAGCTGTGGAAATTCGGCCTGCAGATTCGCCAGCACCGCAGGCAGAAACTCCGACAGCGCCCGCGTCGGGCCGATGAAAAACGGCAGAATGACAAATTCATGAATACCCGCCGCCAGCCGGCGGCGCAGCGCGCCTTCGATTACTTCCCCCGGCCGGCCATCGAGTTGGTCGGCCGGCACGCGGTCCGAATGTTGCAACGAAACCGGTGCAACTTCGCACTGCAGTTTTTCACCGAGCGCCCGCGCGATAACCCGCAAACGCTGGATAGCCGCGGGCTCCAGCGTGCCGTTGTCCACCAGCAACCCGGCGGCATTCGCCCCGATCGCACTCATACACCGGCGGCGATTCCCTGACTCAGCGCCGCCTGGCTCAATTCTGCCCAACGCACGACCTCGCCCACGATGATGAGCGCCGGTTGCCCGCGCAGCGTCGTGCTCAGTTCGTCGGCAGAAGCCAGCGTGCCCACATGCACGGTTTGCTGCGGCAGGGTGGCATGCGCGACCACCGCCAGCGGCGTGTCCGCCGTCAGGCCGCCTTCGCGCAGGGCACGCGCGATTTCCGGCAACCGCCGCACCCCCATGTAAATGCAAAGAGTCGCTCCCGTCTTCGCGAGCGCCGCCCAATCCACGCCAGCCTCGCCGGCCTGCTTGGCGCATTCGTGGCCCGTAACAAAAACCACCGCAGACGCCTCGCCGCGCACCGTCAGAGGAATCCCCGCCATCGCTCCGGCCGCGACCGCCGCCGTCACACCCGGCACAATCTCATAAGGAATGCCGGCCTCGGCCAGCGCCCGAATTTCCTCGCCGCCACGTCCAAAAATCAGCGGATCCCCACCCTTCAGCCGCACCACATGCCGGTTAAGTCCGGCTTCCTGCACCAGAATCGCGCTGATCTCTTCCTGCGCCATGCAATGCTGGCCGGCGCGCTTCCCCACGTAGATGCGCTCGGCTTCGAGCGGACAAAAGTCCAACAACTCCTGATTGACGAGGTCATCGTAAACCACCACATCCGACTCGCTGAGAGCACGTTGCCCACGGATGGTCAGCAGATCAGCCGCGCCGGGCCCCGCGCCGACGAGCGTCACTCGTCCGGCCGCCGCAAGCCTGTCATAATCCCGTTTTATTGCTTTACTCATCTTGCAAATCGATACCTTAGTAAATTACTACATTTATCAACTATAAAGATTGTCATGTCATCCACTGAAGCTGCTAAACCCTCGCACAACGAAGTCCTGAAGCAGAGCGTCCCCACGCTCGCCGGCACGATTGCCGCCACCCTGGCCGATCCCAACGTGGATCGTTTCACAGACGATGACACCCAGTTCATGAAGTTTCACGGCATTTATCAGCAGGATGACCGCGACCTGCGCAAGACCGGCAAGAAATACATCATGATGATCCGCAGCCGTATCCCCGGCGGCGTCATGACGGCGAACCAGTGGATCACGTTCGATGATCTGGCGACCACCTATGGCAACAACACCCTGCGCGTCACCACCCGCCAGTGCATCCAGTTTCACGGCGTCCTGAAATCCGGCCTCGGGCCGCTCATCCAGCGGATCAACGAGTCGCTGCTCTCCACCCTTGCCGCCTGCGGCGACATCAACCGCAACATCACCGCTTCGCCCACGCCCGCCCACACGCTGGCGCGCGAGCAGGTCTATGCCGATGCGCTCCGCACGGTTTACGCCGTCGCCCCCAAAACCAAGGCCTACCACTCCATCTGGATCGATCACGTCCAGCTCAACCTCGACGAGCCGGCCAACAAGGACTTCGTTGATCCGCTCTACGGCCAGGCCTACCTGCCACGCAAATTCAAGATCTCCTTCGTCGTGCCCCCGGTGAACGACATGGATGTCTTCACCAACGACCTCGGCTTCATCGCCATCGTCGAGGGCGACCAACTCCTCGGCTACAATGTCGCGGTCGGTGGCGGCATGGGCCGCAGCCACGGCAATGTGCAGACCTTCCCCCGCCTTGCCGATGTCATCGGCTTCGTCACCCCCGAGCATGTCATTGACATTGCCAAGGCCGTGATCGCCACCTTCCGCGATTTCGGCGACCGCGTGAACCGCAAGCACGCCCGCTTCAAATACGTCGTCGAGGAGCGCGGCACCGACTGGGTGCGCGAGGAAATCAGCCGCCGCGCCGGTGTGACCTTTGCCCCCGCCCGGCCCTACGAGTTCACGACCACCGGCGATCTCTACGGCTGGCACCGCGCCGTGAACGGCAAGCTGTTCCTCACACTCTTCGTCGAGACCGGCCGCATCAAGGATGTCGCCGGCCACACCCAGAAGGCTGCCCTGCGCGAGGTCGCGGAAAAATTTCCGCACCTCGAGTTCCGCCTCTCAGCCAACCAGAACGTGATTCTCGCCAACGTCCCCGAAAGCGACCGCGCCGGCCTCACCGCCGTGCTCGCTGCGCACGGCGTGAAAGTGGACAACCAGACTTCCATTCTGCACGCCGCGTCGATGGCCTGCCCCTCCCTGCCGACCTGCGGGCTGGGCCTCGCCGAATCCGAGCGCATGCTGCCCGCGCTCATCGACCGCATCGAAAAACTCGGCGGCGAGCTCGGCCTCGGCGGCGAGGAAATCATCATCCGCTCCACCGGCTGCCCCAACGGCTGCGCGCGGCCCTACATGGCGGAGATCGCCTTCGTCGGCAAGGCCCCCGGCCGCTACCAGCTCTGGCTCGGTGGCAACGCCGCCGGCACGCGCCTCAACCGCGTCTACAAGGACGTCATCAAGGACCCCGAAATCGAGACCGAGCTGCGTCCACTTTTCTCGCGCTGGAAGGAAACCCGCCTGCCCGGCGAACGCTTCGGCGACTTCGCCGCGCGTGTGCTGTGGCCCGAGGTTGAGGCGGCTGCCGCCCAGGCTGCCGCAACTGCGGCGGCCGCGGCACCGACGCCCGCGAGCGTCTGATTCCAGACGGAATTTTCCCATGACCCCCGACCAAATCGCCGCCGCCAACGCCGCATTGCGCGCGCAGTCTCCCCTCGAGATCGCGCGCTGGGCCATCGCCCAGTCCCAGGGCCGCGCCGTCGTTTCCACCAACTTCCGGCCCTATGAAGCGGCCATCCTCCACCTCGCCGTGCAGGCCCAATCCGACATTCCCGTGCTCTGGGTGGACCACGGTTACAACCGTCCCGCCACCTACAAGCATGCCGAGGAGCTGCGTTCCCGCTTCAAGCTCAACCTCAAGCCCTATTTGCCGCGGCTCACGCCCGCGCACCGCGATGCGATCGATGGCCCGATCCCCGACACCACCGACGAGGAAGGTCTGAAGCGTTTTAGCACACAAATGAAACTGGAACCGTTTCAGCGTGGCATGCGCGAGCTCGCCCCGGTCGTCTGGCTCACCGCGTTGCGCAAGGTGCAGAACCCCAACCGTGCCGGCCTCGACATCGTTTCCCACGATGCAAATTTCGGCGCCCTCAAGGTCAGCCCGCTCTTCTACTGGAGCGACGCCGACCTCGAAGGTTACCTCGCCGCGCACCAACTGCCAAATGAGTGGGACTACTTCGACCCGGCCAAGGCCGACGAAAAACGCGAGTGCGGCCTCCACGCCGCCTGGGGCGGAAAAGCCGTCAACTCATAATCCCCGCCGTTCCGGCCGTCTTTCAAAATCACATGGTCAGCTATCATCTCGATCACCTGCAGCATCTCGAAACCGAGGCCATTCACATCATGCGTGAGGTCGCGGGCGAATTTGAGCGCCCGGCCCTCCTCTTCTCCGGCGGAAAGGATTCCATCTGCCTGCTGCGTCTCGCGGAAAAGGCCTTCCGGCCCTCCGATCTCCCGATGCCGTTCCTCAACGTGGACACCGGCCATCACTTCCCCGAGCTCAACGAGTTTCGCGACCGCCGCGCCCAGCAACTCGGCGGCCGGCTCATCGTGCGCAAGGTCGAGGACGCCATCACGCTCGGTGTGGCCACGCCAGCCCCCGGCGAGGTCAGCCGCAACCGCCTGCAAATCCCCACGCTCCTCGCTGCCATCGAGGAATTTCGCTTCGACTGCTGCATCGGCGGCGCACGGCGCGACGAGGAGAAGGCCCGCGCCAAGGAGCGTTTCTTCAGCTTCCGCGACAGCTTCGGCCAGTGGGATCCCAAGAACCAGCGCCCCGAGATCTGGAACCTCTACAACGGCCGCCTGAATCCCGGCGAGAACATGCGCGTGTTTCCGCTCAGCAACTGGACCGAGACCGACGTGTGGGAGTATATCCGCCGCGAACAACTCGAGGTGCCCAACATTTATTTCAGCCACCGCCGCGAGTGCGTGCGCCGGCAGGGCCAGTGGCTCCCGTGCAACGCCATCCTTCCGCCCAAACCGCATGAGCAGGTGCGCGAGCTCGTCGTGCGCGTGCGCACCATCGGTGATATCATCAGCACCGGCATGGTCGAGTCGCCCGCCGCCAACGTGGACGACATCATCACCGAGATTGCCGCCGCCCGTGTCACCGAGCGCGGCTCCCGCGCCGACGACAAGGCCTCCGAGGCCGCCATGGAAGACCGCAAAAAAGCCGGCTACTTCTGATCCACCATCCCGCAATTTTCCCATCTCCTCTCGAGAGTCATGTCCATTTCCGCCGCCACCGAATCCCTCCCCTCCGCCGCTCCCGCCCCGTTGCCCGGCAAATCCCGCGCGTCCCCCACCATCGACATCCTCCGCTTCAACACCTGCGGCAGCGTCGATGACGGCAAATCCACGCTCATCGGTCGCCTGCTCTATGATTCGAAGTCTTTGATGGAGGACCAGCTCGAGGCGCTCGAGCGCTCGGCCGACATCACCGGCGGCGGCCAGGTCAACCTCGCCAATCTCACCGACGGTCTGCGCGCCGAGCGCGAGCAGGGCATCACCATCGACGTCGC
>JAGNQV010000121.1 GCA_017988885.1 Opitutaceae bacterium
GTTACGAGACCTCTCGACAACTCCACTCAGATGAATGCTGCATGTGGAACGATCATGTGCAGATCGCACTGAAGTGATAGTGCCTGTTTTCTGTCTCGTGCGTAGCTGATGCTTCGTGCTGTTGATGCTCATGGCTCGATCTCCCTTCTGTCGTGGTGCAGTAGAGCGGTGCCGCCGGCAGCAATCACATTGCCATCACATAAGATACAGGGCGAAGTGTGGCCTAGTCCATTGATGACGGTGCCATTGGCCGAATCGAGATCTACGAGAATATCCGCTTCGGAGTGATGTCGGATCAGGGCGTGACGTCGGGAGATCCGAGGATCGTCTAACACGATATCGCAATCCGAAGCACGGCCAATAACGAGATCGCGGTCGATCAGACGGTGCTGCACCTGCCCGTCCTCGCCCCGCCAAAGCAGGTAGCGGCCGGGCTTGGACAGCGGGCCGGCATCTTTCAGCAAACCCGCGATGAGTTTCAGGCGCTGGTAGAGTGCGCGCGGTGCTGGGTCCGCGGCCTCACCTTGGTCCGTGTCAGCCGACCAAGCGGATTCGCTGGCGACGGACACTGACGGTGGGGCAACCGGTTTCATCTGTAGGGTATTGGATGAAATCCGGCATTCTTACGCTTATGACACGAGATTACTGAAGTTTACCGCTAATGAACGCTGATAGCCGCTAATGGAAATCTCGTGGATGCCTCAGCCCAGTTCGCTGTTCCGCAGCCACATTTCAGTATCCTTCTGCAAGCGTCGCGTCAGCCGGTTCTTGATCTGATAAACCGCGTTGACCTCGATCCCATAAGCCTTGGCCACCTCGGCCGCCGACCGGTTCTCCAACACATAGTCCCGGTAAACCCCATAGGTTTGCTCGTCACATTGACGGCTCAGCCGCGCCAGCAGGGTATCGCGGATGCTCTCACGCCAGCGCTGCTCGGCCTCATCAAGGCCTGTCCCATTGCTTTCATCCGGCAGCACGTCCGCCACAATGGCGACGTGACTCTCCGCGACGGCCTTGGCCCGGCGCAGCGCGAGCAGCGATTTCCGGTGCACGATCGTAAGCAGAAAATTCCGAAACCGGCCCTTTCCCCGGTCATAGTCGAACTCCGGCAGGATGCGCATGAGTTCCACCATCGTCTCCTGCAGCACTTCCTCGCCCTGATGCGCGTTCAACCCGAGTTTGCGGGCATAATGTAAAATCACCTGCCAGTAGCGTTTGAAGAAAATCTGCCAGGCATCGTGGGCGTCCAATTGCCGGACCTGTTTGAGCAAGGTCTCGTCGGTTTCAATCATGCGCGTGGCCTCATTTCTCAACGGTGAGGTCCGCGGCGTCAACGCCAGATACCCGTAACGAACTGATGTCCGACGCTTTGAGCCCCTCAATTGACACCGTTTCCTGAAACAACGGTTCCGCGCCCAGCCGACTCACCGCGCGGAAGGTCAACCGGCCCGGCTGCACCACCGCCGTAAAGGTCAGGAGGTCGTAGGTCGGCGCTATCTGACGGGTAAATTCCGGGCGCACCGCGTCACCCAAAGCCAGAGCCAGCACGCCAGACGGTAGCGCGGCGCATTGCGCCAACAGCTCCCGACCGTCGCGCAGTTTCAACCCCACTTCCGCCGGACCACCCTGGCCGTCGCGGCGCAGCTCCTTCCGCCAAGTCACACTCATGGCTCGCACCGTCTGATCATTGTTGAAGGCATACCTGACGATACCATCCGACTCAGACTGTAGGGTTGCATGGAGTGATGGCTGATAAGGCAGCTCCACCAGTGCACGGAGGCTGCTGCCATACCACGAGCCGAGGGCCAGGGTCATCCCGCCCAGCTCGTCGTGCACCTTGTAGTAATCCGGTTTTTTTCCGTCGAAGCGGTTGATAAAATACAGGCGGGGGTTTTCGGAAAACCGCTGACCAGCCCGCTGCACGAAAAAGGTCCCGGTGGTCACGGAGAGGCCGATGGTATCGCAAAAGCCCGCCGTGTCGTCCGCATGCCAGCGCTTGATTTCGGTCCAATCCGCCAGGGAGGCATCTGGACCAAACTCGCGCTGCACCGCCGCAGCCAGATCCTCCTTGTCGGGGTAACGCCCTTGGGTGACCACAAAGCGCGGCGGTGCACTTGCCGCACCCAGTTGCCTGATTTCATCGGGACCCAGCGCACGTTGCCACAGGCGCAGTTCGTCCATGGCGCCCGCGAAACGATTGCCGTCGAGGCGTTGGTGAAAGCCTACCGCCATGCGGGGTTTCGCCGATAAAACAGCAGAGCGGTTTCGCACCAAAGGTCCCTGCGCCACTTGGTGCCCATCCAGGTAGAGCCGCAGCATCTGTCCGTCACTCGTCGCAGCAATGTGATACCACCGATCTTCCGTTACAGACTGCGCCGCCATGATTTGATCCGGATGGTCCACCTGTGTCTGACCCAGCATGAATAGCAAACGTCCCTGGCCGAGGGACAATTCCCAGAAGAAATCATTCTGCCGTTCCGTATGCAGCACGCACAACGTGGCGTCGTAACCGGCGTGCGCCATTGGTTTTATCCAAAGTGCGACCGTGAAGGGCCGCGCTCCACCCCACCCCGCCGCCGGCAGGTTCTCCCGCTCGATCGCCGTGTTGCCGTTCAAGTAAACCGCCCGGTCGATTCGCCCGAAGCGATCCTCCACCGGCACGGCGCGTGTCATCCGAAGGTCCAACCCCCGCCCGGACGCATCGCGGCCATCGCCATCAAAATTCCATGCCGCATAGGCCCGGGTGGCATCACTGGGAAAAACCGCTGCGACCGGCGCGACGCCGGATCGTGCCACCGGACGGTTAACCCACGCCACCATCCCCAGCGTCAATGCCAGCATTCCCAACAACACCGACCGCGAAGCTAACCGCCGGCGAAGTCGGCCGGCCAAAGCATACGCGAAAGAACCCATGACTCGTGGTGAAGCGGGTGCGGTCAGTGCCGCCGCGATGGCCGTCGCACTGCCCGGACGCCCCTCGGGACGCTTCGCCAAGCAGGCGGCAATTGTTTCCTCCCACGCTCGCGTGATCTCCCCGGTCGGCAGCTCCAGTTGACGGCGCCGCGTGGCGAGACTGTCCGGCTGGCGCCGCTCGATCTGCGCGGCGAGATTCCCTGAATAAAAGGGCGGCTTGCCCGTGAGCAATTCGTAGAGCGTCGCACCCAGCGCGTAAATATCGTCCGCGGCCCGCGGTGGCTCGCCGAAGTGCTGCTGCGGGCTCATGTAAACCAGCGTGCCCGACGGTTGCCATTGACTCACGCGCAGCGAGGTTTCCAGCAGCGGTTGCGCGATGCCGAAATCGGCAATTTTTACCGCACCGTCGGCCGCGATGAGCAGATTGCCGGGCTTGAGGTCGCGATGGATGATTTTTTGCGCGTGCGCGTAATCAATCGCGGCGCCAACCCCGGGCAACCACTGCAGGATATCCCCCGGCGCGAATAACGGCGGCGTTTGCCGGGCGCGGGCCTGATGCAGGGAACCGCCTGGTAAATATTCCATCACGATCGCCGCGTGCGCCGCGTCCTCAATGAAATCGTGTATGCGCACAATATGGGGATGACTGAGCTGTCGGGAACGATTGGTCTCCTGTTTGAGTAGATCGAGACTGGCGGGATCCCAGCGCACCGAGTCGGCGATGAATTTCAGCGCCACCTCGACGGCGAGTTTTTCATCCCGCGCGAGCCAGACCTCCCCCATGCCGCCCCGCCCCAAAATCCGCTCAAGTCGGTAACGGCCAAAGACGATCTGCCCCGGAGATAATCCACGCAACGTAGGCTCGGGGTCGGGCGCGTTCAACGCCTGCCAGCAGTGCCCATCAGTCCAAATTGAGTCAACGCCGCCGTGTGAGGCGCGGAAAATGAAAACCCTCAGTCAATCAACGGTCGCACGAAATCCAGCCCTTGTCGCACGAAGGCGTCGCCGTCGGGACAGACGTTTTGGAACAGGCCGCGCTTCCAGCCAAAGTCGCCGAGCGAGGTGTTGTAGCTTTCGAATTCGATGAATTCCGCCGAGGTTTCGCGGACGGCGGCAAGGATTTCCTTCCACGGCATGAGGCCACCGCCGGGGACGCCGCGGTCATTTTCGCAGGCATGCAGGCCCCAGCACAAATCGCCCGGCTCGCGAATGCTGCGGCGAAATCGGGGCCAGTGCCCTGACCGATATATCCGTAAACCAGATATATCCGCTTGACGGAAATACCGGGTGTTTTACGTTGCACCATGATCCAGAGCTTCGCCTGCGTCGAATCGCAGCGGATATTTCAAGGCGATTATTCGAAACGGCTGCCCACCCAGATACAGGCAGTCGCCCGCCGGAAACTCCGCATGCTGCACGCCGCGGTGAGGCTGGATGAACTTCGTATTCCATCCGCCAACCGACTCGAAGCGCTCAAGGGCAATCGCAAAGGTCAGCATTGTATCCGGATCAATGACCAGTGGCGCATTGGCTTCACTTGGACGGCCAACGGGCCGGCGGGAGTCGAAATCCTCGATTATCCCTAAATTTTCCAAACCCATCCTGATGAAAACCAAACTGCCCAACATCCACCCCGGCGAGATCCTGCGCGAGGAGTTCCTCACGCCCATGGGTATCACCGCCTACCGGCTCACCAAGGAGACGGGCTTGCCTCACTCGCGTGTTTCCGACCTGTTGGCCGGGCGCCGTGGAGTCTCAGCCGACACGGCACTGCGGCTGGCACGATATTTCGGCACCACGCCGGATTTCTGGCTGAATCTGCAATCCGCCCACGATCTTGAGGAGGCCAGCCGCAATTTTGGTGCCGAAATCCGTGACCGCATCCGCCCTCTCGAACTTGCAGCGAGTTGACCCTCGTCTCACTTCATCAGCGATCGGATGAACTCCAGCCCCTGACGCACGAAGGCGTCGCCGTCGGGGCAGACGTTTTGGAACAGGCCGCGCTTCCAGCCAAAGTCGCCGAGCGAGGTGTTGTAGCTTTCGAATTCGATGAATTCCGCCGAGGTCTCGCGGACGGCGGCAAGGATTTCTTGCCACGGCATGAGGCCGCCGCCGGGGACGCCGCGGTCATTTTCGCAGGCATGCAGCGCCCAAAGTTTCGACCCGGCCGCACGAATCGCCGCGGGCAGGTCGCGGACTTCCGTCGCGGCGTGATAGGTATCAATGGAAATCTTGAGATGCGGATGGGCGGCAAGTTCAACCAATCGCAAGGCTTGCGCCGGTGTGTTCACAAGATGGGTGCGAAAGCGGCTCATCGGCTCAAGTGCGAGCGCGACGCCCGCCTGCTGTGCGTAGGCAGCAAGGCCGTGCAAACCTTCCGCCGTGCGCGCATATTCATCCGGCGGCGGCCGACGCTTCAGCACCTTCCCTGGTCGGCCGTAAATCGCACCGGAGTAACCAAGCGCGCCCATCGCCACGGCGAGATCGATTTGTTTCCGGTGCCAGTCAAACGCGAGCCGGCAGTTGGACGGTTCGTCATCGGACAAGTCGGCCCCGTCCGGCCACTGGCCGCCGGGTCCGATCACCACGCCCATGCCGGCATCCGCGGCCGCACGCTTGGTCAGCGCCGGATCGAACTGCACGTCATCACCGACAGAGATTTCGAGCAGGTTGAGCCCGAGCGCGCGGGCGCGCTGGAACAGGCCCACCTCGCGATCCGACCACAGTTCAGTCCAAAGGTAAATGTGGCCGGCGTATTGCATGAGGTCCGCGAAGCAAAAGGAACGCGTGCCGAGAACACAAGTCGTTGCCGCCAGGAGAGTCCATTGATCTCAATGCGCTGAGGCGCGTCCGCCACTCGCTGTCCCGTTCGATCCAACGGGTGGAGCGCATTGACCCAATGCGCTGAAGCGCGTCCGCCAGTGCTGCACTTCTCAATCCAACGCGTTGAGGTCAACGCGTTCCACCTGCAGTCCATTGCCATGGCCATTCTTCCGGGCGTGCCACTAAGCCTTTCGCGACTGGATTATTAAGCATGTAGATCCAAGTCTTGTCCCGTTCCGCTGTCGTCCGAATCCGATGATCAAAGAAATTCGTCTGCCAGCGAACACTCTGAAATCGCGCCGTGCCGCGCTTCCAATCTCGCACCGTCGCGGCCATCGCCGCATCTGCAGGAAAAGACAGGAGCGCATGCAAGTGATCCGGCATCACAACAACGAGCTGACACCACCAATGGGCCAGCTCGTGATAACGCTGCACCGCTTTAAGAATCTGCGGAGCTAGTTCTGGCGCTGTCAAAGGAACCACCTGATCGAGTGCCGTGCGCAGCCTCACATGAAACACGCTGCCTCCTTTTACCCATGCGGGCACCGCATGGTGCAAACGCTGCGGGTATTCGCGTGCCATACGCTTTTACTTAACTTGCTCCCGATGGTCCGGTCAATCTCAGGTGGAGCGCGTCCGCCAGTGCTGCACTTCTCAATCCAACGCGTTGGGTCAACGCGTTCCACCGGGCTGAGCAATAAAAAGCCGCGCCTCTTACGAGGCGCGGCTTTTGAAAGCTGTCGCTAACTTTTCCCTCAGCGCAGGAAGGCTTCGTGCAAGCCGCCGTCCACGGTCACAATCTGACCGGTGGTCTTGCTGAGACGTTGCGAGATGAGGAGGAAATAGGCCTCCGCTTGGTCGGCCGGCGTGATCGGGGCCTTCGTCAGCGTGCGGTCGGCATAGAACTGCGCGAGTTTCTTCACCAGTGACTCGGTGGCCTCGTCTTCCGTGTAGGGAATGTTGTATTTCGCGAGTGAACCAATCACGCGGTCGCGCGGGAACATCGCCGAGCCCTGCACCACGGTCGCGGGCGCGACCCCGTTGACGCGCACCAATGGCGCCAACTCGATGGCGAGTTCGCGCACGAGGTGGTTGGCGGCGGCCTTTGAGGTGTCGTAGGCGATGCTGCCCTTTTTCGCGACGGCGGCATTGGCGGAAGTCGTGAGGACGAGCTGGCCCTTGAGGCCCTGCTCCTTCCAAGTCTTGAACGCTTCGTCGCCGACGATGTAGCTGCCGGTGACATTGACGCCGAAGGTGAAGGCCCACTTGTCGTCGGGGATGTGGCCGGTCGTGTCGCTCGGCCAGAAAACACCGGCGGTGACGACGATGGAATCGAAGCCGCCGTAAGCGAGCGCGACCTGGTCGAGCATCGCGCGGACACTGGCGCGATCGATGATGTTGGCGGCGAGCCCGATGGCGGGACCGCAGCCGGAGATGCCGGTGCCGGCGACGCCGATGCCCTGACCGAGCTTGGCGGTGATTTCTTTCGCAGTGGCCTCAGCCGTCTCGACCTTCATGTCCACGCAAACGATATTCGCACCTTCCTTGGCGATGCGGTGAGCGGTTTCCTTGCCGATGCCGGAACCGGCCCCCACCACGATAATGGTCTGGCGGGCGAGTTCCTTCTCAGCGGGCATGCGCTTCAACTTAGCTTCCTCGAGGAGCCAGTATTCGATGTCGAACGCCTCCTGCTGCGGCAGGGCGATATACTTGTCGATCGCCTCGGCGCCACGAATGACCTCGACGGCGCAGTTGTAGAACTCGGCGGTGACGCGGCTTTCCGACTTGTCCTTGCCCCAGGCAATCATGCCGAGACCGGGGATGAGCACGACCGTCGGATTCGCGTCGCGCTGGGCGGGCGAGGTGGGTTGTTTGCACTTCGCGTAGTAGGCGGCGTAGTCCTTGCGGTAAGCGTCGAGGCCGGCGGCGATTTTCTTTTTCAGCGCGGCGAGGTCCTCGGCCTGCGGATTCCAGTCCACCAGAAGCGGCTTGATCTTGGTGCGGAGGAAATGGTCGGGGCAGCTGGTGCCGAGCGCGGCAAGGCGCACCGCGTCCTGCGAGTTCACGAAGCGCAGGATTTTCTCGTCGTCCTGCACGGTGCCGATGAAGCGTTTCTGCTGCGAAACCTGACCGCGCAGCCACGGCAGGATGGCCGCGAAGAGCTCGTTGCGCTTTTCCGGCGCGAGCGTGACGTATTTCGCACCGCCAAAAGCCGTGGCATCGCCGCCCTTGGCCGCGTATTTCGCCTCAATGTAGGCGGCGGCTTTCTCGATGCAGTCGAGGGTGTAGAGGTAGCAGGCCTTTTCGTCGTTATCCCACGAGATAAAGCCGTGCTGACCCATCATGATGGACTTCACCTTGGGATTTTTCCGACAGATCTCCTGCATCGCGAGTCCGAGCTCGAAGCCGGGGCGCATCCACTTCACGTAGGCCATTTCGCCGCCAAAGATTTCCTGGGTCAGCTTTTCGCAATTCGCCGACGCCGCGATCGAGATGATCGCGTTGGGGTGCATGTGGTCCACGAACTTCGTGGGAATGAAGCTGTGCAGCGGCGTGTCGATCGACGAGGCACGGGGATTGAGATTGAAGGTCGCGTGACTGGCCATCGCCACCATCTCGTCTTCGGCGGCGGATTTCAGGCCCTTGTCGGCGCGCGCGAGATAAAGCGACTGCATGCCGATGAGCTTGTCCTGATAGAGCGACGAGAAATTCTCCCGCGTGCTGGTGCGCAGGTCGCCGCCGGAGCCCTTGACCCAGAGCACCTCGGTGGGCTGGCCCGTGAGCGGATCGGGCTCGGTGAGTTTCGACGATGTGTTGCCGCCACCGGTGTTGGTGATGCGCTGGTCGCTGCCGAGCAGGTTCGAGCGGTAGACGAGGCGGCCGACCGGATCGAGGCTGGCGGCTTTGGCATCATCCCAGAGGTTGTTCACGTATTTGTAGGACTTCATGATTGGAGGAGTTAAAGGGTTAACGCAGGCCAAGGGCCTTCTGGCGGTAGTGTTCGTCGGGGCGGCCGATGATACGCTCGACCTGCG
>JAGNQV010000122.1 GCA_017988885.1 Opitutaceae bacterium
AGGGAATGACGCGATGGCCAGAATGGCGCATGAAAGCAAAAGCGACTTGAGCAAAAAACGACGCAAGGCTGGCTGCGAGGTGGGTTCAGGATTGTCCGGGTGACGGACGCAGGTAGGCATAGGCATGGGCTGATTGAGGGAGGCGTAAGTGCGAGATCCTACACTGGGCGCTCGCGGCACGACAGAGGGTGTTCACCTACCGGTGGCGTCACCTGAGAAATCGCAAGCGAGCTTCCGCCGGTTCAGTGCTGTCATCGGCGTGATCGGCGTGCGGCTGTTCGTCTTCGCAAGGCCATGCGCAAGCGAGGCGTGCTGCGCTGAGCCGGTGAGCAACCTACGAAACAGAAGCGCGAATGCGATGCCCCCTCAAAGGGCGTCGCCGTATTTTCAGTCCTCGCCTTTGGCGTGGGGGGTGTTGGCCCAAGCCTCATCCTCGGCTGTATAGTAGTGTTCCAGGGCCTCGGCATCACCGGTGGCGAGTTCGACGGTGAGTTTGCGGTAGTTCTGCAACCGGCCTTTGAGGAAAGAGACCAACACGCCCCGCTGCCGGGCGGTCACCTTGTCCGGCGTAAGGACCAAGACCTCCACTTGCTGGAGCCAATTTTCATAAAACGGGATGACCTCGCCGTTGATCCAGCGCTCCAATTCAGCGGCATCATTTTCCGGCGTGAATTGCGTCAGTCGCTTTTGCTGTTCCTTGAGTAGTTCAGGCTCCCGGACTCCGGGGGCCTTGTTGACCTCCATCCACGCCATTTCGTCCCGGAAGGAATAGTCGTAGCGCGGACTGAAATAAACCGCCGCCAACATCACGATGGTCAAGGCAACTGCGCCCATCCGCAGCCGGCCCGCCGCGTGCCGGACGCGAACGTCCGGGTCCACCGGCAATGCGACCAACCAACCCAGGCACACGCCACCGAGCAAGCCGCCGATGTGGGCGGCGTTGTCGATTTGCGGGTGCACCATGCCGTAGAACAGATTGTAGCCGGCAAAAATGAGCGTGCTTTTGAGGAGCGGCTGGAGCACTCGTTTCGGGACTGACTGCCTTTCCCGTAGCATGAATCCGAGGAGCAGACCGTAGACGCCGAAGACGGCGCCCGAGGCACCCGCGCTCCAGATTTTGTCGCCGTGCCAAAAAATCGAACTGAAGCTGGCAATGATGCCACTACCGAAATAACCGAGCGTATAGAGCGGGCGTCCGAGAAGCCGCTCGACGAAATGCCCAGTCAGGTAGAGCGCCCACATGTTCAGCAGGAGGTGCAGGAGCCCGTAATGGACAAACATGCAGGTCACGATCCGCCACCATTCGCCATCGGTGGTCGCGCCGGCGTTATTCGCGGTATAGAGCAGGTAAGGCTTCATGTCCGCGGTTTCAAACCAACCCGCGCCCAGACTCCCCATGACCACAAAGGCGATGACGTTGGCCGCGATGATGAGGTTGGTCACCGAAGTCCAGGGATTGGCCGCCGCCGGCAAGGCTTGAAACTTTTCGGCGAAGCCCTGGCTGGCGATATAGTCCGGTTCCAGAGTTTTGGGGAACAGTTGGGCGACCTCGGCGGCGGTGGCGTCGGTGTCGCAGTAAAAGGTAAAATCCCCGCGCGACCGGCCCTGGTGTGTCGGAGACAGCGTGAAGACTATCATGCGCCCCGCCCACCGCACGTTGCAGACTTCATCCGAGTGGAATTGAACGGTCGTGCCTCGGCCGAACAGGGAGCGCTTTTTGCCGGTGAAGCCATACGTGGGCTCGGCCGTGCCGATCGTCAGGCGGCCTTTGCCGCTCAATTTAGGGTTAAAGGCGTTGCCGCCGTCCTGATATTCGACCGCAAACGAAATCTCCGGTGGGGTGGTTTCCATGATTTTTGTGCACGCTGATGCCGGACCGGCGTCAGCTCAAACCAAGAACCCGCCGGTGCGTGGCGCCCGGGAGTGGGTCACCAGCAAGAACGGGATAAGTTTTGGCCTCATCGCGCTGTATGGTGGGAACGTCCCACCGCCCGGAGTGGCTCGAGCAGCACCGTAAATCAGGCTTGGTCAGGACCGTCATGGTGGAGGCCCGTGTCCGCCACGTTGAATTCTGTCCACCACGCATGCAGGGCGCGCACAAAGCGTTCCAAGCGTTCGGGGTCGCCGGGTTTCACCACGTAGGAGCTTGCGCCGAGGGCGTAGGCCCGCTCGACATCCTCCGGCAGATAAGAGGAGGAGAAGACGATGGCCGGCATCCGGCGGAAGCCCGGGTGATCCTGCCGCCATTGCAGCACGGCAAACCCGTCCTTGAGCGGCATCTTGAGGTCCAACAACAGCAGGTCGGCCACGGGATATTTTTCGCGATCGGCGTAGTCGCCATTGCCGGCGAGGTAATCGATGGCCGCTTCGCCATGTTCGACCCGCATCATTTTGAAGATGTAGCCGCTGCGTTCGATGAGACGGGCCAACAACAGGGCATCGATGTCGCTATCCTCAGCGACCAACAGGACCGGTATTGGCATGGGCGGAGTCAAGGTCCCCTGATTTCCTACGCAAGCATTCTGTTGAAATCCATCCGGCGATATGCTGGCGACGTGACGCGAAGCCAGTGGTGTGTGGCACCGAGATTAACATCGAGCAGGCCGGTGTGCCTGCCGTCATTCCGGCCGAGATGTGTTACCTCGGCTGGCAGGAATCGCTCTCCCAGCTCGCCCACGTCGTCGAGCCCGACATTCCGAACGGCTGAGCACAGGCCTGATTTTTACCACGGATAACACGGATTAACACAGATAGGGTAGGGCGATGCCTAATCCGTGGTCATGTGCTAGAGTTCAGTTAACGCCTTTCGCCTTGCTGGTTCGCCTCCGGAGCTTTCGTGGGCTGCTACCATAGGGTGCTTGGGATTCTTGGACGAGCACCTCGGCGGGAATCTGCAGCCCACGGTGCAAGGCACGGATCATGGCAAGGATGAGCGGTCGCTTCCGGTTCATGACTTCCGAAACCTTGCTCTTGCTTTGCATGTAAGGCTGAAGATCGGTGGCCTCGAGGCCGGCCTGCTCCATGCGAAAACGAATGGCCTCGATGGGATCGGGGGCAGCGATGGGGAATTTCTCTTCCTCGTATTTTTCCACCAACAGCGCCCAAAGCTCCAATTCGGCTGCATCGGGAGAAGGCTGCGCCAACAGCTGCTCAACGTGGGCCAGGGCGGCTTTGTGGTCACGATCGGTTTTGAGAACCTTGGGTTTCATGGTGAAAGCTTAGATAGCTGTGGCATCGATCTTATCATACTCGGCATGGGTGCCGAAGAAGCGGATGAAGACGATGCTAGTGTTGTAGTGAATATGGGCAATGAGGCGGTAGGAATTGCCCTTGAGATTGAAAACGACCCGGTTGCCCGGAAGGGCGTCGGCGGAACGATAGCGTGATTTGATATCGAGGAAGGATTCCCAGCGGCTGGCCTTGGCTTCATGGAACCAGGCTTTGAGCGCAGGCTCGGCGCCTGCGTGCCTTGCCCAGAAGTCTTTCAAAGTCTTGCGGGCAATGACGTGCATGCTGCGTTCGGCATGGTTCCCAATATGGGAACTATGTCAAGCTGAGCCTTAACCGCCCGTCCCTATTGCTCCTCGCTGGGGGCCTAATCCGTGCTATCCGGCCAATCTGTGTAAATGTCTGGGATCAGCTCACGCCCTTGGTTTTCAGGAGGGCGGCGAGCTCGACGGGATCGGCGGTGCCCTTGACGGTGTTCAAGTGGCTGAGGACGGTCATGCGATCGTCGGGACCGCAACTGGAAATTTCGATCATCCAGTCCTCGGTCTTGTCGGCGACGGCGACGACTTCGTCGGACCACGCGATGACCTCGGCGGCTTCGACGAAGCCTTGGGTGATGCCTTGAATAAAATATTCAGCCTTGGTGCGATAATTCATGGTCCGACCCTTCCGACGCACCACGTCCCTGCCAAGCCGAAAGCGCGTAAAGGAGTTTGCCACGGATATCACAGAGGGGCACGGATTCGAGGCGAACCTATCTGTGTTGATCTGTGGAATCCGTGGTAATGGAACGGTTGGGAGATTTTTACGTCCCGGCGTGAGTTATTTTTCAAAGCGGCGGAGGCGGCTTTCGGCGGCCAGTTTCTTGGTCCGATAATTCATGGGCAGACCCTGGCGGTGTCCAGTGTCGCAGCCATCGCCGCGGATTACGTGTCACCTATCCTGCCGATTTATCCCATTTTGCCGTTGCTGTCGCGTCGGCACATTCACATTCCGAGTCATGGACAAACTAGCGACACCGGTTTGGGAGTTGTTGGGTATGACAGGTAGCCGGCCAGGACTCCTTTCGCTGCAAGGCGGTGTGCTTGCCTTCCACTCAGAAGAAGGTGCGAGCTTCGAATGTCCGCTCACTCAAATCACCGAGGTCAGCTGGCCTTGGTATTCGTTCAACGCCGCCCTCAATCTGAAGGCGAACGGCCAAAAATACCGACTGTCGTTCGCTCGCCCGAATGGTGCCGGAGCCGCTTGGCTGCCCAGCGAAGCGGCTCAAGGAGTGTTGGATCTCGGCAGTGCGATAAAGAATGGAAAGACGTGGAAGGCTGCGCTCGCCGAGCAGATGGCGTAAGCGGTCGCTGGTTCGAAAGCAGTCGCTGAGGCGTCTTTCCGGCTCGTTCCGCATGCGGTGCTCTCGGGTGGATTGGTTCGAGTGGACTCCCCGCCGATAACAGTTCTGATGAGCCCCGTGGCTTCCCTTGCTTCAATCTCTCCTACGCCCGCCTCAAACTGGGTGACTTATCGCCGCTCGACGATTCACGGCCGCGGTGTCTTTGCACGGAACGCGATCGCTGACGGCGCGCGAATCCTCGAATACACCGGGGAGCGCATTACGAAAGCGGAGGCCGCACGACGCGAAGCGCAGCGGCTGGCTCGGCAAGCCCGGGGCGGAGACGATTCGGTCTACGTCTTTGTGCTCAACCTCCGTCACGATCTCGATGGGCGGGAGGGTGGGAGCCTGGCGCGGTTTATCAATCACTCGTGCGCGCCGAACTGCCGGGCGGAATTGAGCCGTGGCCGGATTTGGATCGTGGCCCGCCGCGACATCGCCGTCGGCGACGAGCTGACCTATGACTACGGATTTCCCCTCGCGGAGTGGCGCCAACACCCGTGCCGCTGCGGCGCGGCGCGTTGCGCTGGCTTCATTGTCGGAAATGACCAGCGCTGGCGGCTGCGTCGCATCCCGCGAGGCGAGCGTCATCGCTACCGCCGCGACACGAAAGCCAAGGCGGAGGCACGTCGTAAGTCCTGACCGCCGCAACCGAGCACTCGAGCTTGTCAAGATTCACGACATGACGCCTTCGGCTATGAGATCAACGACTCGAGACTAAGCTGACTATCAAGGTCCGCAGCCTAGCCTGATCCATTCTACTTCATTTAAACGAGAAAGCTGGGCGTCGCGGCTTATCTCCATTGCGTCGGGGGCGGTTCAGCCCAATGCCATGAGCCATGGCTTCCTCTCGTTTTCCCTACTTCCAGGCGCTTACCCTCATGTGCGCCCTGTTCGCAGTTTCACCGTGGGTCCGCGGCAATCCGGTCACCTCTATCACCATTTCGCTGCCGGCCTCGCCGGAGGAACGCATCCTGTCCGAGAAAGACCGGATGAAACCGGTCAACTTTAAGTGGACGCCGGTGGTGCCCCGGCCCACTGAGCCGGTTACCTACCGACTGCGCGTGTGGCAGCTCATGCAGGGCCAGACCGGGCCGCAGGCGGCGAGGGCGAACCAGCCGATCGTCACCAAGGATGTGGACAATCTCACCCAGACCCTGATCGAGAAAGGCATTCCTGGCCCGGGCAAGCCGCCTTATCTCAACGAATACGTCTGGAGCGTTCAGGCGTTGAACCGGGATGGAAAACCCGTCGGCGGCAACAACGGTATGAGCGAACTGGGAAAGTTTGGCTTCCGGAAGTAGGAGCCTGCTTCGCGGATGCCTTGGAAAAGTTTTTTAAAATCGGCTTCTTTGCCGGGAATTCGGATTTACGATTTAGAGTGCCGCGAGAATCGCGTTCAGGGTGGCGCTAGGACGTAAAGCTGCGGAGGCGAGCTTGTCGTCCGGCTGGGCCAATCGGACGGGGTCAGGACGCTAGATGCTTCTTCTTCTGATGCGCAACGCTCGCAAGGGCCAAGCCCTGGGGCAGGGTTTAAGTCTATCAGTTGAACCATTCTCGGCAGTCCGGAGTAGCAGCCACGCGAGAAAGATCGCCGCAGTGACGTCGTAGGCGCCGCAGAACATTGGTCACCAGGTGGGTGCGCCGGGGTTGGCGATAGACTGGCCGTGGAAAAAGTCAGCACAACCTCAGGTCTTGACTCTTGACGGTGGAGGGCCGGCTGCGACTTCGGTGAATTTCTTGATCAGGTCCTTGTCGAACGTGCTGACCTCGCAGTGGTGATGTCGCGCGAAAGCGCAGAGCAGGGCGTCGCCAAAATCGGAGTTCTTGGTGCGATACCATTGAATCGCATCCAAGACCCACCGGGCATCGGGACACGCCACCCCGTTCAGACTGAGCAGCGACGTCAGCTTCGGAGAAATGGTCTCGGGGGTGCCGGCGTAGAAAGTCTCCAGCGCATAAACCGTCTCCTGCAGGATGACGGTGGGGATAATCAAATGCACGCGACCGGCACTGGCGGAACGAAACAGTTCCGTGGCGGCGAGGGACTGCACGGGATCGTCGCCCGTCAGATAGCGGACGATGACGCTGGCATCGAGGGCGATGGACTTAGGCATCGAGTCCCTTGCGCCCAGCGCGGGCCAGGGCGATCTTGGCGCCACGGGTCATTTTTTCGATGCTGACGGTCGCACGACCTTTGCCGAGCGACCCGGCCAGTGCATCCACATCGTGCAACGGTTCGAGGACGAGTCGGTTGCCCTCGACCGTCTGGCTGAGCATCATGCCGGGGCGAAGGCCCAGTGCACGCACGGCTTCGGCCGCAAGCGTGGTCTGAAAAGCAGGCGAAATCGTGGTTTGCGCCGAGATTCGACGAGCAGTCGGCTGCTTTCCTTGGAGAGTAGGCATAACCAAAGGATGATAATCACACCCTTTGGTTCAAGCTCGAATCACTGACTCAAGCAGGCCAAGCGGCACTTGCTCCAGTCAAAGCGTCGCGAGAATATCGTTGAGCGTCTTGCTCGGGCGCAGGGCAGCGGACGCCTTCTGGTCGTCCGGCTGGTAGTAGCCGCCGACATCGCAGGCCTTGCCCTGCACGGCGATGAGCTCCTGGGCGATTTGCTTTTCGCTGGCGGTGAGTTTCTCGGCGACGGGTTTGAAGACGGAAGCTAGGCTAGAGTCTAGAGTTTGAGAGGCTAGAGCCTGAGCCCAATACAACGCCAAGTAGAAGTGGCTGCCACGGTTGTCGGTGGTGCCGAGCTTGCGGCCGGGGGAGCGGTCATTCTCGAGGAACTTACCGGTGGCGGCGTCGAGGGTGTCGGCGAGGACCTTGGCCTTCGGGTTCTTGAAGGTCTGGCTGAGGTGCTCGAACGAGGCGGCGAGGGCGAAGAATTCGCCGAGGCTGTCCCAGCGCAGGTAGTTTTCCTGCACGAACTGCTCGACGTGTTTCGGCGCGGAGCCGCCGGCGCCGGTCTCGAACAGGCCGCCGCCATTCATGAGCGGGACGATGGAGAGCATCTTGGCGCTGGTGCCGACCTCGAGAATAGGGAAGAGGTCGGTGAGGTAGTCGCGGAGCACGTTGCCGGTGACGGAAATCGTGTCCTGACCGGCCTTCAAACGTTCCAAGGTGGTGAGGCATGCGGCGTGAGGCGCGAGGATCTTGATTTCCAAGCCAGCGGTGTCGAGGTGGGCGAGCGCGCGCTCGACCTTGAGGATGATCTGGGCGTCGTGCGCGCGGGTGGCGTCGAGCCAGAAGACGGCGGGCGTGGCGCTGAGGCGGGCGCGGTTGACGGCGAGTTTCACCCAGTCCTGCACGGGAGCGTCCTTGGTCTGGCAGGCGCGCCAAACGTCGCCGGTGTCGACTTCGTGGGAGAGCAAGACTTGAGGCGAGAGGCTTGAGGCTTGAGGGTCCGGAACGGTAACGACCTGGATGACGCCCTTGCCGGGCGCCACGAAGGTCTTGTTGTGCGAGCCGTATTCCTCCGCAGCCTGCGCCATGAGACCGACGTTGGGGACGGAGCCCATGGTCTTCGGGTCGAAAGCACCGTGCTTTTTGCAGAAATCAATCACGGTCTGATAGACGCCGGCATAGCAACTGTCGGGGATGACGCAGAGGGTGTCCTGGCCCTTGCCCTGCGCGTTCCACATCTGGCCGGAGGTGCGGATCATCGCGGGCATGGAGGCGTCCACGATGACGTCGCTGGGGACGTGGAGATTGGTGATGCCCTTGTCGGAATTGACCATGGCGACGGCGGGGCGGGCGGCGAAGACGGCGGCGATGTCGGCCTCGATGGCGACCTTCTCGGCGGCGGGGAGGGTCTGGATCTTTTCAACGAGATCGTTGAAGCCGTTGTTTAGGTCCACGCCGAGTTTTTGCAGGGTGGTGGCGTGCTTGGTGAAGAGGTCTTTAAAGAAGACGCGGACACAGAGGCCGAAGAGGATGGGGTCTGAGACCTTCATCATGGTGGCCTTGAGGTGGAGCGAGAAGAGGACGCCGTCCTTCTTCGCCTTCATGATCTGTTGGGCGTAGAAGGCACCGAGGGCCTTCTTGCTCATGAAGGTGGCGTCGAGGATCTCGCCGGCCTTGAGCGGGGTCTTTGCCTTGAGGACGACGGTGGGCGGTTG
>JAGNQV010000123.1 GCA_017988885.1 Opitutaceae bacterium
AGTTCAAAATCACGGCAGATATAGGCGCCACCAAAACCAAACACGAGCCAGCGGATCCAGCGGTTGAAAATCGCGATCACCGGCGAGCCGAGGCGCTGGTTGATTTGCACCAGCACCAGCGAGGTGATCATCGCCACCAGAATAAAGTAGGTGAGTTCCATCGAAAAGTAGCGCGGCGGCCGCGGGTGGGCGGCCGTGGGCTCGGGTGCTTGAACAGAAAATCAGCTCAGCCGCACGGGCATGATCACGCAGATGAAGCTCTCGAGGGTCTTGAACACGCCAGGGCTCACCTCGTCTTTTACTTCGAAAAAGACCTCGTCCTTGGTGAGTGCGCGAAGCGGATCCATCACGAACGCCGGATTGAACGCGACCTGCAGATCCGGGCCGCTGTAACCGATCGCCATCGACTCGTGCGCCTCACCGAAATCAGGACTCTGTGCCGTGATTTCCAGCAGGTTGCTCGAAAGCTTGATTTTCACCGAGTTGGATTTCTCCGAGCAGACCAACGCCGCGCGGTGCACACACTGGAGGAAAAGTTCGCGCTCCAGCTTGATGCGCTGGTGGGTCTCCTTCGGGATGACCTGCTGGTAATTCGGGTAGTTGCCTTCAACGACCTTCGAATAGAGATAGACGCTGTCGATGAGACCGCTGCCATCCTTGTCGGTCGCGATCTGAAACGCCGCCCGGCGGTCGTTGAAATTGATCTTTAGTTTTTCTCCCTTGTCGAGGAGACGCAGGAGTTCCCCGACAGTCTTCGCGGGCAGAATGATGGCCCCGGCGCTACCGGCCGGCACTTCAAGCTCCTTGGACACCAAGGCGAGCCGGCGGCCATCGGTGGCGACGAGCGAAAGTTTCTCGTCCTTGAAGTTGAAATAAACGCCGTTGAGAATGTAGCGCGTCTCGTCGGACGACTGGGCATACGCCACGCTCTTGAGCATCGCGGTGAGCTCGGCTTGTTCGAGCGTGTAGGATTTTTCGTCGCCGAACTCGGGCAGCGGCGGAAACTCATCCTTGCCAATGCCCATGATGCGAAAGTTGGAACCGCCGGAAGCGAGCTTCACCTGATGGTTCGGCGAGGCATCGACCGTCACATCCACGTTGGGCAATTCCCGCACGATGGTTGCCAGGCGTTTGACGGGCAAGGTGACGGAACCGGTTTCCTTGACCTCGGCCTTGATCTTGCAGCGGATGCCGAGATCGAGGTTGGTCGTCGTGAGCGAAATCTGATCCTTCTCGGCCTCGATGAGCACATTGCTCAGAATCGGCATGGTGGCCTTGGAGCCGACCACGTTTAGCACTTGGGCCAGGCCGTTGGCAAAATGGTCGCGATTGATTTTGAATTTCATGGGTCGGGCAAAGGCTGCTTTGAGAAACTAACAAAGTCTAAAAGAATACAGGTTCAATAAGTAATTCTATCCGTATTCATATAGGGAGCTAAAAAGACCAGCAACCTGAAGAATTCAGACGTAAAAACCACGCCGAACGGTTGTGAAAAACTTTCAGGACCGAGCCAATAACCACCGGGTTATTCACAGCCCCTGGGTTGTTGGCCTGCTGTTCGGAGGTTGCTCACACGGATTTCGAACGCAGTCGGAGTCGTTGGTTGCGGCGCAACCGGCGGAAGATCCCAAAAAAGATATAACCGAGTGTGGTGCAAAGCAGGGCCACTTCCTTAAAGAGCACGATGCCGCCGATAAAAACCAGAAAAGCGACAAAGGGTAGCAAGCGGGTCTTGGTCTGCATATCCACGTTCTTGCCGCTGGGATAACGGATGCTGCTGACCATCAGGATGGCGATCAGGCCCATCAATGGCGGCAACGCCAGTGCCCAACGGTGGAGTGACCGGTCGTTTTCCGCGAGATAGAGGAGAAACAGCACCAGGGAGGCTACCGTGGCGGCGGCGGCGGGCACCGGCAGACCGACAAAATCCTTCGTGGTCTCGTGCTTGTCACGGTGCAACATGGGGTTGGTGATGACGTTGAAGCGCGCCAGCCGGATCGCGGCACAGAGCAGATAAACAAAGCCAAGAAACCAGCCGATGTTGCGAAAAACCTCATAACCCTGTGTTGGCGACAGGATGAGGAAGAAAACCATCAGCGCCGGCGCAATGCCGAAGGATATGACATCCGCCAACGAGTCGAACTCCGCACCAAAGAGCGACTCGCGCCCCCCCATGCGGGCCAGTCGGCCGTCGAGCGTGTCAAAGGCCGCCGCGCCAAAGATGAACCACACGGCCTGCCGGTAAAGGTCCGCCGAGGTGTGGCCGAGGTATTCGCCCCCCGTCGTTTCTGCCAGCCGGGCCTGGATACAGTGGATGACGGCGACAAAACCGCAGAACAGGTTGCCCGCCGTCATCAGGTTCGGCAGGAAATAAATCCGGCTGGCCTGCGAGACGTGGTAGGGATTTTGCGGATCGTCGTGATCCGGCGGCGGGGTGGAGGCGGCCATGAGCTTATTTCTTGGTGAGGCTCTCGAGGTATTTCCAGAATTTTGAATGCTGTTCGACGAGCTGCTGCTCAGAGACCGGCAGCTTGTTGCGCAGCAGAAAATCTTCGAGCGAGTTTTTGTGCAGGATGTAGTGGGTGTGGAGCGTGTCGTCGTGCGCCTCGAAATAAAAACGGTAGTCCCCCGCCCGCAGCCGGTAGAATTCCTTCCCGCTGCGGTGAAAGCGGCCCAGCGGCTCGCGCGGATTGGCGAGGTCCGCCGGTTTCAGGTTGCTGATCGGCTCGATGAGCCCGAGCTGCGTCAACTGATCGAGCGAGTTCAGCTCGTGCAGGCTCTGTTCGGAAAAAGTGACTTGATACATGGAGAACGGATTTCAGGAGCGGTGGTAACCGCCGGCGACGGCAGGCGTCATGGTGGATGAAGAAAATAAAAATCCAATCCTGTTACCCATGAAAAAGCCTGATTTAACTCCACTGCTCCTATCGGCAACGCTATTCCTCGCCGCCGGTGCCTTGGCCGCCGCGCAAGAAGCGCCCCCGGCCCCGCCCGCCGCTGAACCCGGCCCGCATCCCATGCGGGATGCCTTGCTTAAGCAATTCGACAAAAATGGGGATGGCCAGCTCGACGAAACCGAGCGGGCGGAAGCCCGCCAAGCCGTCCAAAAAAAGCATCCCCGCTTGGCCGGTGAGAAAGGGTCGGGCGGGCAAGAGCGGCGCGATCCGGAATTCCGCCGCGGCTGGATGCTCGGAAAATTCGACCAGAACGGCGATGGGCAGCTCGACAAAGAAGAGCACGCCGCCGCCCGGGCCGAGGGTGAGAAACGCATGCGCGCCGGCATGGAAAAACAGCTCGCCCGCCTGAAAAGCGTGGACGCCGATGGTGATGGCAAGATCAGCGATGCCGAATGGGCCGTTGCGAAGGAAAAGCAGCAGCAGATGCGTGCGGAACACGGCCGCCGCGACGAAAAGCCGGAGGGTCCGCCGCCCGGCGAACACCCCGGTCAAAACTGAGGCACGCAGCCAAACGCGTATTTCTAGCAAGACGGCGGCGCTGCGGCCCGCCGTCTTTCGTGTTTCCATCGGGCGGATGTGCGGCACACTGCCCGCATGCCCGTTACCCTGTCCGATATTCGTGCCGCGCGCCGCCGCATCGCCAGCGGGATCATTGTTTCGCCCTGTCCCGCCTCTATCCCGCTTTCCGAGATCACCGGCGCGCGGATCGTGTGCAAACTCGACAACTTCCAGCGCACCGGCTCGTTCAAGGAGCGCGGCGCGCGCAATGCGTTGCTGCGGCTTTCCCCGACCGCGCGCCAGCGCGGGGTCGTGGCGGCCAGTGCGGGTAATCACGCGCTCGGCCTGGCTTACCACGGCAAACTCCTCGGTGTGCCGGTGACCGTCGTGATGCCGGACTACGCGCCGCTCATCAAGATCACCACCTGTCAGCGGCTTGGGGCACACGTGATCGTGGAGGGTTGCGATTTTGTGGCCGCCCGCGCCCGGGCCGACGCCCTCGCGAGCGCCCATGGCTTCACCTACATCCATGGTTTTGATCATCCTGACATCATTGCCGGGCAGGGCACCATGGGCCTCGAAATTCTCGAGCAGGTGCGCGATGTGGATGCCATTGTTTGCCCCATCGGCGGCGGCGGTTTGATCGCCGGGCTCGCGCTCGCGGTGAAATCCCTCCGGCCGAAGGTCCGCATCATCGGCGCGGAAAGCACCGCCACGGCAAATTTCTCCGCCGCTTTGCGTGCAGGCAAACCGGTCCGGCAACCGCGCCGGCCCACGCTGGCCGATGGTCTGGCGACGCTCACGGTGGGGACCAATGCCTTTGCCCTGGCGCGCCGGCATGTGGACAAGGTCATTACGGTGGGAGAGGACTGGATCGCGCTGGCGATTCTCCGGATGGTCGAGCTGGAGAAAACCGTCGTCGAGGGTGCGGCGGCTGTGCCGTTGGCGGCGATGATGGCCGGCAAGCTGCCGGAGCTGCGCGGCAAGAAGGTCGTGCTCACGATTTGCGGCGGCAACATCGACCCCGCGGTGCTCAGCCGCGTTATCGAGCTCGGCCTTGTGCGCGACGGCCGGCTCACGCGTTTCACCGCCATCATCAGCGACCGCCCCGGTGGCTTGGCGCAGCTCACACGCGTCATCGCCGAGAGCGGGGCCAGCATCAAGGATATCGCGCATGACCGCGCTTTCAGTGGTCCGGATGTCTCGGCCGTCCATGCGGTCTGCACGGTCGAGACCCGCGATCGCACCCACATCAACGCCCTGCATCGCGCGCTGAAAAAAAATGGCTTCCCGCTCGTGGTGGCAAAATAAACGCCGTGCGACCGCATGGTTTTCGCTGGCTGCTTTGCTTGCTGTCCTGACGGCCGGTTGCCGCACGCTTCCACCGCCGGTTGAGGCGCGGCGCGGCGATGAAATTGTCGTGGCCGGGCAGTTTTTCCACACCGGCACGCGGGTTGTGACCTGGCAGGATGCCGGCGGCTTCAACGCCTATGCCGGTCCGCCCCGGCCGGCGGGTGAGGCACCCGACAATTACTCGGCTCGAGCCAAGGTCGCTGCGCGGGATCTGCCCGCGCTGCAGGCCGAGGTGGATCAATTTGTCCTGCATTATGATGGCAGCGGGCTCAGCCGGCTCTGTTTCGATGTTCTGCAAAAGCGCCGTTTGAGCGTGCATTTCATGCTCGATGTGGACGGCACTATTTACCAGACGCTCGATCTGCAGGAGCGCGCCTGGCACGCCACCACCGCCAACGACCGCTCCATCGGCGTCGAGATCGCCAACATCGGCGCTTATCCGCCAGGCGATGACAAAAAGATGAATGACTGGTATCGGCACGATGCCACAGGCCGGCCCCGGCTGCGTCTGCCCGCGCAAACGCCGCTACAATTTGACGGCGGCCCGGCCCGGCCGGAACCGGTGCAGGGTGTGGTGCAGGGTCAAACGCTCGTGCAATATGATCTCACGCCGCAGCAATACGCCGCGCTCATCAAGCTCACTGCGGCGCTCTGCCGTGTGTTTCCCAAGATCCAATGCGATTATCCGCGCGACGCGGCCGGCCGGCTGGTGCCGCACAAATTGCCCGATGCCGCGCTCGTCCGCTATCAGGGTGTGCTTGGCCACTATCACATCCAGACCAACAAAATTGATCCGGGTCCGGCGTTTGATTGGGACAAATTGAGCAACGGCGCGCGGCAACTGCTGCAGGCGCAGTGATCAACCGCCCGATTTTTGGCCATACGCCGGGTCCACCTTGATAAGTGCGGTGGCGGCGAGGGACGGCAGCGTGGCGATGCAGACCCAGAGGAAAAAGCCCGGATATCCGAGGTGGGCCTGGATGGAGCCGGAAATCATGCCGGGGAGCATCATGCCGAGCGCCATGAAGCCGGTGCAGATCGCGTAGTGCGCCGTCCGCAGCGGTCCGGCGGCGATCATCATCATATAAACCACAAACGCGGTGAACCCAAATCCGTAGCCGAATTGCTCGACCACCACCGCGGCACTGATGGGCCACGATGCGACGGGCTGCGCATAGGCGAGCCACACATAGGCGAGATTGGGCGCATGCATCGCGACCAGCATCGGCCACAGCATCCGTTTCAAGCCATAGCGCGAGACCAGCCAGCCGCCGAGGAGTCCGCCGACCGTGAGCGCAATGATGCCGTGAAAGCCGTAGATAACACCCACCTGCGCCGTGCTCAGTCCGAGTCCGCCCACCGCGCGGGCATCCAACAGGAAGGGTTGCACGAGTTTGACCAACTGAGCTTCGCCGAGGCGGTAGAGCAGTAAATAGGCGAGGGCGATCCCGATGCCAGGTTTGCGAAAAAAAGCGGTGAACGCCGCCAGCCAGTCCGCACCGGCGCTCGCACCACTGACCGCGGGACCATCGCCTGCCGGTCGCGGTAAAAGCAGTTGGTGATAGAGGGCCGCCAACACAAACAAGACCGCCGGCGGCACGAAAACCAGCGACCAGGCCAGGTGCACATCGCCGGTGGACTCTTCCAGCCGGCCGGCCAGATAAACGAGGCCGCCTTGGCCGGCGATATTGGCTAGACGGAAGAAAGTGCTGCGCACGCCGACGAACGCCGCCTGATCGTGGGACGACAGGGCGAGCAGATAGAAACCATCGGACGCGATGTCGTGCGTCGCTGCGCTGAAGGCCAGCAGCCAGAAAACCGCCAGCGTCCAGCGGAAAAAATCCGGCCCGGGCACGGTGAGCGCAACCGCCGCCAGGCCGGCGCCGATGAAAAATTGCAGTGCCACAATCCACCCGCGTTTTGTGCGGAAGCGTTCCACGAAAGGCGCCCACAGCGGCTTGATGACCCACGGCAGGTAGAGCCAGCTGGTATAGAAGGCTAGGTCGGTGTTCGACACGCCGAGCTTCTTATACATCGGCACCGACAGCATCACGACGGCGACGTAGGGCACCGCTTGGCAGAAATAAAGTGTGGGCACCCAGCGCCAAGGGCGCGGTGAAGCCGGGGTCGTGTGGTCCGTCACGCCGCGCAACGTGGGGACTCGGCTGTGCCAGCGCAACGGCGGAACACGACTGGCACGCGCGGCGGTGTCAGAAGAAATGTTTCCTACTCAAAATTGGTGAACACGAAAGGGAACGAAACATTTCCCGACCAGTCCGACCGCGTGCACCTAAGTAGCGGAACGCAAAGCCCGCTGCGCATGGGGCCAGAGTATCGGTTGTGTGTTAGCCAGCCCGCCGCGGTCAAAACTGCGGCGGACTGAGACTTTTTCAGACTTCGCCGCCGGTTTCTTCGGCGCCAACCCCGTCGTGTCCCGAGGCGGCGAGGAAGGCGAGGGCGGATTCGGCATCTGCCTCCGTCACCTGCACGCGCACGCCGCTGCCGGCGAAAACATACGGCGGGGCGGTCTGGGCGGTCAGTTCATCGGGCACAAAAGCCGTGATGCCGCTGCCCGCGAGCATCGACTTAATCATGAGCGCCTCATCAACCGTGGAGCATTCAGCGATGGTGATCATGGCTGTAAACTAGCTTGTTTCCGGCAAATAGCGAACTGTTGATGGCGTCGAACGGCCGGACGCAAAAGACGCGGCGCTTGGCTCAACGCACCTTCGCGCAGACGATGCAATCGCGCGGCTCCGGACTGAGGTTGGAGGCGATATGGTAACGGCGGAGGATACCCTCGCGGATCATCCCGGCTTTTTCCATCACCCGGGCCGACGCGGGATTTTCCACATCGCAAAGCGCATAGGCGCGGAAGAGCTCCGGTTGAGCCAATGACCAATCGACCAAAAGGCGCAGCGCCTCGGCCATTAAGCCCTTGCCCCAGTGAGCGCGACCGAGCACGTAGCCGAACATGACCCGGTCTTTTTCGAAGTGCATGCCGATCGAGCCGACAGGAGTGTCGGTGCCTTTTATGCACAACAGGTAAGCGCGCACGGAGTCTTCGTTGGACCAGCGCTGAGCTTGCATGGTTAAAAAATCACTCAGCGGCGCGACTTCCGTGTAAGGTTTCCAAGTGAGGTATTGGGTAACGACGGGATCACTCGCATATGCGGCGAAGACCGCAGGCGCATCGTCGCCGCGGGGTTTGCGCGCGAACAGTCGGGCGGTCTCAAAGGTTTCCGGCGGACGGAGCATGCTGTTTGGATTAACGGCCCCGAAGGCGTCGGGGTCAAGTGGGGGCGCGGGCGGCTCGCCCGCAAATGCCGTGCTGCAGATTCGGCTGCACCAGGCCAAATTCCGTTGCGGGCGGGCCGCCCGCGCTCCCAGCCGAAAAAACATTTCAGGGTGACCTTGATTTCACCGGGCATTGGGCCGTATCACTCTGCGTCCCCTTTCCCATGATGAACCTCAACCATGCAGCCAAATTCGACCGCCTGACGGTGGAATCGCTTTGCGTGGCCATGAGCTTCGATCACGCCGCGCTGATTCCCTCCGTTAATACCGGTTGGAATTACACCCTTGGAAGTGGGGTCACCTGATTCACGAGACTAATCATCCGAAATCACCGACCCACTTCCGCCCGGAAGTGGGTTTTTTGTTACCAGCAGAGACCGCTTCCGGGAGCCACCCCCAACATCCGTGCTCCCATGACCTCAACCTCACCCGCTACCCGGCTGCTCGACACGCTTTCCGTCGTAGAATCCGTGTTGCGCCAGTTCAGCCGCCGCCTGCCGGTGCACGTTTCGCGCGAGGATCTCGCGAGCGCCGGCAAGGTCGCGCTCATCGAGGCGCTGCTGCGTTTCAAAGGCTCCGACCGCGAGGCCCGCGCGTTCTGCTACGTGCGCGTGCGCGGCGCTGTGCT
>JAGNQV010000009.1 GCA_017988885.1 Opitutaceae bacterium
AAAAATAACCGCCGGAGTAGGCGCAGATTGGCCGTTCATGAAAAGCCCCGCAGTGGACGCTTACATCGCCAAGGCGGCGGAATTTGCCCGCCCGCTGCTGCGGCATTTGCGCGCCCAAGTGCATGCGACCTGTCCGGAAGTGGAGGAGAGGCTCAAGTGGAGCATGCCGTTTTTCCTGTGGCAGGGGAATCTCTGCCACATGGCGGCCTTCAAGGCGCACTGCGCCTTTGGCTTTTGGCACAAGGACATGGCCAAGGCGCTGGGGCGCTCCGGCACCAGATCCGACGAAGCGATGGGCGCGTTTGGGCGGATTGAAAAGCTTGCGGATTTGCCGACGGATGCAGAACTGCGGCGTTTGGTGAAAGCGGCGATGAAGCTGAATGCCTCCGGTGCACCGGCCATGACGCTGCGCCGAAAACGCCCCGAGTTACCGGTGCCGGTGGATTTGGCGAAGGCCCTGAAAGCAAACGCGGCCGCGGCGATCACGTTTCGGAATTTTGCCCCCAGCCACCGGCGGGAATACATCACCTGGCTCACCGAGGCCAAGCGTCCGGAAACGCGGGCGAAGCGGCTGGCCGATACCTTGAAATGGCTCGCCGCAGGCAAACCAAGAAATTGGAAATACTTAGATTGCTGAGCCGGCGCGCCGGTGCAGATCAGGAAAGAAGAGCGGCGCGCTCAGGGCCAGGCCGTCGCCGACACTGGTGAACTCGCCGCCATCACGGATTTTGTCCGCCCCGAAGCGGGCGATGAATTCACCGCGCAGGCTGCGGATGAGCGAGGTGCCCCCGGTCAGAAAGACAGTCTCAACGCTGGCGAGATTGATGCCGGCACGGGCGAGAAAGTCGTCGAGTTTGCCTGTGATCTGGGCGGTCAGGTCGGCGGAGTTGTGGTTGAACTCGGCCAAAGAGAGCTCCTCGTTGAGCGGGATGCGCGGATGAGTGAAACGCAGCGGGGCGGTCGCGTGAGTCGTGAGGGCGATCTTGGCGCCCTCGATCATCTGGAAGAGGGCGAAACCCTGGTTCTCCTTCACGAGAGCCTCCAGCCGCGTGAAGGCCACGGGGTCATTGGCAAGCCGGGCGAGTCGCCAGATGAGGTCGAGTTTGGTGGCGTTGCGCAGGAAAACAATCTGGTCCCACTGGCAGATCTGGCGGTGCAGCGTATCCGGCACTTCGAGCTGCTTGCCCCAGCTTTCATAGGTGGCGCCGCGGCCGAAACGCGGCGTGAGTTTGTGCCACATCGTGGCGGAGTCGTATTTGTTGCCCGCGACGGGCAGACCGCCGGTGGCAAGAATGTCGCCGGCGCGGTCAGTCAGACCCTGCCGGCGCGGGTCGAGTTGCACGACGGTGAAATCGGAGGTGCCGCCGCCGAAGTCACCGACGAGCACGCGTTCGGGGCGGGCAATGCGCGACTCATAGGCAAAGGCCGCGGCGATGGGCTCATATTGAAAATGGATTTCCTCGAAACCGGCGAGCTGGGCCGCGCGGTGGAGGCGATCCTGGGCGAGTTTGTCCTCCTCCGGATCGGTCGAGAATACGGCGGGTCGGCCCAGCACAACGCGCTTCACGTCCTGACCCGTGACGGCGTCGGCCTTGGCTTTCAGAAAACGCAGAAAGAAGGCGATGAGGTCTTCGAGAAGGAAGGGCTGGTTGTTGACGATGGTCTCGGTGAACGTGCGATTGGGCAGGATGGTCTTGATCGCTTGGAAAAACCGGCCGCGCATCTCGTCCTGCACGTAGCGCAGCTTGGCGGCGTCGCCGATGAGCGGGGGATCGCGGCGCAGCGTGTAAGGAAAATACATGAACGATGATTCGACGCCGGCGATGCGCGGATCGCGCACGAGGGTGCGACGCTCCACGTCCCAAATCGTGACGGAGGAGTTGCTGGTGCCAAAATCGATGCCGTAGATGAACGTGCTCATGGGAGGGGTGCGGGAAGCCGAAGACAAAAAGCCGCCACGGCCGCCGGGGCTCCGTGTCGGTCGAGGGAGAGGATGTGCGCACGGGGCGACGGCCAACGAACGGGCGCCTTCCCGGAAAAGAGGGGCGGCGAGGGCAACGCAACGCCGGCGATCTGACAAGAGGAATATCTGTTATCTCCTGTGCAGGGTGCGGCCTGGAGAAATATCTATATCACTCCAGTCGGTCGGTGACTTTCAGGCCGGGGATGGATTGGAAATGTTTGTCGCGCGTGAGCACAGTGGCACCGACTTGGAGGGCGGTGGCGGCGATGAGGTGGTCTTGGGCTGGGATGGTCCGCCGTTGGCGGTCCATCGCCCCGGCGAGGTGCAGGGCGCGCTCCCAAATCACGTTCGTCGTGGGGAGGTAAATCATCACGCTGAAGCGATCATGGATGCGGCGCAGGAGTGCCGGGTCACGCAAGCCACGGCAGACCTCGAGCATGATCATGCCGGACGTGGCGAATTCACAGGTGTCGGTGTGGCGTTCGAATAATTGAAACGGATCCACATCGGCCCGAAAGGCATCGATGTAGATGTTACTGTCCGGCAGGATCAGTCTATCCATAATCGGCCTGATCTTCGGCGACGTTTAAACCGTGATTATCGAAGGCGAGAGACGCCGGGTCGAAAGCGGTTTTTAATTCACCCGGGGCTAACCCCAAGCCGGCGCTGAACAACTCCTTCATCTTGTGCCGGCGTGCCATCTCTTTCAGGGCGATTTCGACGGCCTCAGTCTTGGTGCTGGCGCCGGTGATTTTCATCACTCGTTCCAACACCTCCTCGTCTATGTGCATCGTCATTTTCATAATGACTTCACGGTATGGCTGTGTAGCCATACCATCAATAAAAAAGTATGGCATATGAGCCATACTGTTGTAAATTGGTCTCTTAAGATTTAGACGCTCTCGAGTAACTTGTTCAGGCGAGCGACCATAGCGGTCGCGTCATCGAGCAGGCCGGCGCTGATCAGGGCGTTGTCGAGGAGCTGTTCGGCGACGAGCTTGGCCTTTTCGGGCGAGGTGGATTGAAGTCCATGCAGGCGCTTCAACACGGCATGGCGCGGGTTGATCTCGAGGTTCACCTTCAGGGGTGACTCGGCCCCATCCTTCTTCATGGCCTTCATCATGCGGCGCATGTGGGGCGACATGAACTTGTCGGCGTTGATCGCGAGCACGGGCGAATCCACGAGACGATCGCTGGCCTTCACTTCGGCGACGCGTTCACCGAGGGTGTCCTTGAGCCATTGGGCGAGGTCTTTGACTTCGCTTTCGCTGAGGCCGCCCTCGGGTTGGGGTAAGTCCGAAAGTTTCACGTCGGCGTGATCGGCTCCGGTGAGTTTCTTGCCGTCGAATTCCCGGACGTTGCCCATCACGTATTCATCGACGGGCTCATAGCAGAAAAGCACCTCGAGGTTGCGGGCCTTGAAGCCTTCCAAGTAGGGGCCGCTCTCAATGGCGGCGCGATTCGGCCCGATGAGATAATAGATTTCCTTTTGCTCGCTCCCCATGCGCGTGACGTAGTCGGCGAGGGAAGTGGTCGTGGTTTTCTCGGTAAGGGAAGACTCGAAGCGCAGGAGCTTTACGAGCTGCTCTTTGTGCGTGAAATCCATCGCGGCGCCTTCTTTCAGGAAAATGCCAAACTCGGCGTAAAATTCATTGTAGGCGTCGACGTGGTTCTTGGCCTCGTCCTCAAGGAACTTGAGCAAGCGCTTCGTGATGACCTTGTTCAACTTGTCGATGAGGGCCTTGTCCTGCATCGTCTCGCGCGAGATATTCAGTGGCAGATCCTCGCTGTCCACCACGCCCTTCAGAAAGCGCAGCCATTCGGGTAGCAGTTGCTTTGGCTTGGCATCGATGAGCACCTTGCGGCAGTAGAGCGCCACGCTGGGTTCGAGGCGGGAGAAACCGAGTTTTTCGGTGTTCTCCTTCGGGACGAAGAGCAGGGCGTTGATCGCAAGCGGGGCGTCGGCCGAGAAATGCAGCCGGAGGCGCGGCTCGTCGAAGGCGTGGGCCTGGAACTTGTAGAATTCGGTGTATTCCTCGTCCTTGATCTCCTTTTTACTGCGCAACCAGAGGGCCTGGACGGTGTTGACGTGCTTGCCGTTGAGGTTGATGGGAAATGAAACGAAGGCGCTGTAGCGCTCGAGGATTTCCTTCACCTTCCAGTCGGTGGCGAAATCGGCGGCGTCATCCTTGAGTTCGATGACGATCTTGGTGCCGCGGCTGAGATCGGCGGCCTCCTCGATCTCGTAGCTGCCGGAGCCATCGCTGGTCCAGACGTGGCCGGGCTCGTCCTTTTTCCACGCGTGGGAGTAAACCTTGACGGACTTGGCGACCATGAAGGCGGAGTAGAACCCGACGCCGAACTGGCCGATGAGATTGCTGTTCTTCGCGCCGCCTTCGCCGAGGGCCTTGAGGAAGGCCTTGGAGCCGGAATGGGCAATGGTGCCGAGGTTCTTGACGAGCTCGTCCCGCGTCATGCCGACGCCAAAGTCCTGGATGGTGATGGTCTTGGCCTTGTCGTCGGTGGTGACATTGATCTCGAGCTTGGCCGCATCGTCAAAGATCTCCTTCTCGGTCAGCTGCGTATGGCGCAGCTTTTCGAGCGCATCGGACGCATTGGAGACCAGCTCACGGACGAAGATTTCCTTCTCCGTGTAGAGGGAATGGATGACGATATCGAGCAGTTGCTTGATTTCGGCCTGGAACTCGAATTTTTGCGGAGTGGTGGTGGACATGGATAGAGGGCTGTCAGTAAAAGAGCCCTTGCGGCAAAATCAAGCGGGTGCAGACGATAATTCGCGTGAGCATTATACGACAGGGCCGAGCAACCCCGCTGCGCTCCGTGAGCCTCGGCTGCGGCTGATTTCGACCCTGACTCAGGGTTCAATCGGCCGGCTGATGCCGTCGAACATGACGGTGTTGGCCTTCAGTTCGTTGTCGTTGGTGAGGTCGAACTCCACGGCAAATTTCCCGCTGCGCCAGATGTAGTCGCGTTCCCGCCGGTCCCAGGTGGCGAAGGCGGCGTCGCCGCTCACTCGAATCTGCCGCCAGCCGGGCACGCGTTCTGCCTTGCGCACCTTGGCGGTGATATCCGACACGCGCTTGTATTCCTTGATCAGGTGGAGCTTGAGCTCATCCACGGCCTCGGTGGTGGCCTGTTGCACGAGTTGCTCATCGGTTTTCACCGCCACAACGGCGTGAGCCGGCAGCAGGGCGATCAGGCCAAGGGCGGCGGCGAAGAGGGCGAAACGGTTCATGATAGGCTTACTATGCACCGTTTAAGACCGGCTTCAACGCTGCCCGGTTTGTTCTTTCTCGATCGGCTCGACGTGGGCGAGCTTCGTGGGGTCCTTGGGGCCGCGCAGGACGCGGTGGATGCACCACGCGAACAGCACCGTCACAAAGCCAACCGACAGAATCATGTTAATCCAGCCTCCGGTAGTCATGGTAAGGTCTCCTCAGGTTTCAGGGTTGGCTTCGCGGCGGTTCCAATTCCTGCCGGCGATGCGGACCAGGAAAAGGGAGAATAAGGTCATGATCGCTATCCAGGCGATGCTCAGGCGGGCGGGCAGGCTGGGGTTGTCGCCGATCAGGTCATTGATGTAACCGGTGGGATTGAACTCAGCGTGACTGAACGAGTAGTTCCAACCGAAGACATTCTGCAGCAGGAAGAGGGTGAAAATAATCAACAAAAAGGCGGGGGTCACATATTTGATGATAAACTTGTAGATCCCCGGGATGCGCATCTCGGCGCCCTCGTGGGCGATTTCCCACCCCCGTTTTATGCCCATGCCCCAGCCGAAGATGATCACGAGGATCGTGGCCTGGATGAAGAGCATCACGGTGCCGACCCAGAAATCGATCGTGTCGAGCGCCTTCAGATCCTTGGAGAAATACCAGATGAAGAGGGTGCCGAGGGCGGTGACGAAACCGAGCAGCGCGACGGACTGCTTGCGGCTGATGTTCAGGCCTTCTTCGAGGAACGCGATGCCAGGCTGCAGCATCGAGAGCGAACTGGTGATGGCGGCGAGGAAGAGCAGGAGAAAAAAGATCGAGGCGAAGACCTGACCACCCGGCATGCGGGCGAAGACCTCGGGCAGCACGTTGAAGCCGAGGCCAAAGGTGCCCTGACCGACGATGCCGGCGGAACCGAGAAAAATGAAAGCGGCGGGCACGGTGATGAGGCCGCCGAGACCGACCTCACAGAATTCGTTGGCGGCGGAGGCGGTCAGGCCGCTGAGCACCACGTCGTCCTTGCTGCGCAGATAGCTGGCATAGGTGATGATGACGCCGAAGCCGACGGACAGCGAAAAGAAGATCTGGCCGGCGGCGGCGAGCCAGAGCTGCGGGTTTTTCAGACCGGTGCCGATGTCGCCGGGATTCCAAAGGTAGCCGAGACCAGCGATGACGTTCTGGTCGGGTTTGGTGGGATCGGGCGTGCCGAGGGTGAGCACGCGGGCGAGCACGATGATGGCGATGAGGATCAGCAGGGGCATGCCCCATTTGCAGACGAACTCGATGCCCTTGGAGATGCCGCGATAGATGAAAAAGAAATTAAGCACATAGACGATCAGCACGAAGATGCCGACGTCCCCGAGGCCGAAGCTGATCGCGACCCCATCCGAAGCGGCGCCGGTGAATTTGCCGAAGAACGCGCCATAATTCATGCCTGCCACACTGAGGCCGCCGGTGAGAGCGTTCATCGCATAGCCGAGGCACCACGCCTCGATATACACATAATACATGTAGATGCAGACGGGCACGATGAAGCCGATGACGCCGAGGTATTTTGCGTAGGGCTTGGACAGCAGCACTTGGAAGATGCCCGAAGTGGAATGGTAACCGGCCCGACCGCCGAAGCGACCGAGGGTCCACTCGACCCAGCAGATCGGGATGCCGATCAGCAGCAGCGAGATGAAGTAGGCGATCATGAACGCGCCGCCTCCATATTGGGCCGCGAGACCGGGAAAGCGGAGGAAGTTACCCAGCCCCACCGCACTGCCGGCCACCGCCATGATTACACCGAGACGCGAGCTCCAAGCTTCTTGTGCTTTTGCCATGGGCCGCGATGAAGAGGCTTCGGTGGGGCCCGAGCAAATACCAAGTTAAGGTATTTTTGGCGCGCCCGTCGGTGGCGTGTGCGGGTAGTAGTGATCGGCGTGCCGGTCGATTTGGATTTGCCAAGGGCGGAGGCCTTCGTTGGTTTTGGTCCCGTCTCCCGCTTTTTCGCATGAACGTCACCGCCCGCGCGCCGCGCGCCCCCACCTTGGTTGAAGCGCTGGTGCCAGTGGGTTGCTTGATGGTCTTCCTCGCACTGGCGGTGATTGATCTCAATCACCTGCCGGAGATTGCGGTGGTTTCGTCCGTGCTGCGCGCTTTGGCAGCGATCCCGTATTTTGGCGATGCATTGCAGGCCTCGATTCCGGTGCATCTACCGCTCGCGGCGGCGGCAGCGGTGGCCGCGCTCATGGCGCTGCGCTTGGGCTGGAGTTGGCGTGAGATTGAGGAGAGCTTTGTGCAAGGCATCATGCTGGCGCTGGGAGCGGTGCTCATCTTGCTGGTGGTGGGCGTCCTGATCGGCACTTGGATCGCCAGTGGCATTGTGCCACTGCTGATTGTTTACGGATTGAAGCTGCTTTCACCGGACTACTTCCTGCTCGCGACGTGCCTCATCTGTGGCGTGGTTTCGCTCGCGACCGGCAGTTCGTGGACGACGGCCGGCACGGTCGGCATCGCCTTTATCGGTATTGGCACAGCGTTGGGCATTCCCTTGCCCATGGTGGCGGGCGCGATTATTTCCGGTGCGTATTTCGGCGACAAGATGTCGCCGCTGTCGGATACCACCAACCTCGCACCGGCGGTGGCCGGCGCGGAGCTTTTCGAACACGTGCGGCACATGGCGTTGACGACCGGGCCGAGCCTGGTGCTGGCACTCATTCTTTACTGGCTGCTGGGGCTGGGCTATGGCGGACAGGCCGCCTCGCTGGAGGCGGTGAATGTTATCACCAACGGGCTTTCGGCCGGCTTTAACCTTACACCATGGTTGCTTTTGCCTCCGGTGATCGTGCTCGGGTTGGTGGTCATGCGGGTGCCGGCGCTGCCCGCGGTGCTACTGGGGGCATTGATGGGCGGCGCGGCGGCGAGTATTTTCCAAGGCGTGTCTTTTTCGCATGTGTTGGAAATTTCCTACGGCGGTTTCAAGTCGGAGACCGGCCAAGCTGCGGTGGACGCGCTGCTGTCACGCGGCGGGATGGAGAGCATGTATGGCACGATCGGCATCATCCTGTGTGCGATGTGCTTTGGCGGGGTGATGGAGCGCAGCGGCATGCTGGCGGCGATTGCCGGGGCGATTTTACGGCTCGCCAAGGGCACCGGCGGGCTCATCGCCGCGACGTTGGCCAGTTGCATCGGGATCAACCTGATCGCTTCCGATCAGTATCTTTCGATCGTGGTCCCGGGACGGATGTATCGCGAGGCCTACCGCAAGGCGGGGCTGCATCCCAAAAATCTTTCCCGCTGTCTGGAGGATGCGGGCACGCTGACCTCGCCCTTGGTGCCGTGGAATTCCTGCGGAGCCTACATGTATGCCACCCTTGGGGTTTTCCCGCTGGCCTACCTGCCGTTTGCCTTTCTCAACCTGATTAACCCCGTGGTGTCGGCGATCTATGGTTACACGGGATGGACCATTACGCGGGTCAAAATTGAAAACGATGCGACATCGTCCGCGCCGCCGAGCGAGCCGGTGCATTGAGCGCCGCTGTTTGAGTCTGGCCAACGGCCCGCGCGCCTCTTTCATCGGCAAGTGGTGAATACCTATGACCGCCATCTTCTGGGCGAATGGCTGAAAATCCTCGGCCTCGTGATGGGCGCGTGCGTGGGCCTGCTGTTTGTGCAGGTGCTCTACGACGATTTCCGCACGCTCAACGACCTCGGGGCGCGCGGCGCGGATTTCTGGGTGTATTTTTTCGTCACACTGCCGAGCTTTCTCGCGCTGGTGCTTTTGTTTTCCCTGTTGGTTTCGCTGCTCTTCGTCTTGGGCAAGCTCCACCGGGCGAATGAATTCATCGCGCTGCGGGCCGCGGGCGTGAGCCTGCTGCGCATCACTGCGCCGGTCTGGCTGATCGGGCTGCTTGCCTGCGGCCTCTCCTGGTATCTCAACGCCAGCATCGTGCCGTGGTCGGTGGAGGAGTCGCGCCGCTTGCGGGACAACCTCCAGTTTCTGCAGCAGGCCAAGTCGCTGACGGAAGATCGGGTGGGCGCGGTTTACAGCGTGGGCTTCGACAACCGGCCGGCGCGGCGCATGTGGTTTTTCAACCGTTACAGCCAGTTTGCCCGCAAGGGCTATGGCGTGAGCGTGTCGGAGCTCGACGCGCAGCGCCGCGAAACGCGCCGTATCGTGGCGGCGGAGGCCTGGTATGACGAGACCCGCAAGGGTTGGGTGTTCAAGCAGGGACGTGAGTTGGCCTTTGAACCGACGACCGGCGAGATGATCCGGCCGCGGCCGTTTGCGGAACTGTTCATGGAACGCTACCGCGAGGATCCGCGGCTGATGCTCATCATCGATCGCAAGGCCGGCGATCTCTCGATTTTTGAACTGCGCCGGCTCATCGATTACTACGAGGCGGAGCATAATGCGAAGGCCGTGCCTTACCAAGTGCGCTACTTCGGGCTGCTCGCCGACACCTTGGGTCCGCTGATCGTGATCGCGCTGGCGGTGCCGTTTGCGGTGTCGGGTGTGCGGGTGAACCCGGCCGTCGGTGTCTCCAAATCCATCGGCTTGTTTTTTCTTTATTACGTCCTGAACAACTTGGCGACCTCGCTGGCGACCAAGGGACTGGTGGATCCATTACTGGCCGCCTGGCTGCCGAACATCGGCATGACGGGTATCGCGGTGTGGCTGTTTGCGCGCCTGCGCTAAGGCTGCAGCGGGAGAGGTAACGCAGAAACGCGGACTGGCGTGGCTCGGCGATGAGCCCGCGAGGGGCGGGCCTCAGGATTTGGGCGACGGCGGAGTGAGGTCGAAATCACTGAAATCATTGATGATGCCTTCATGCCGGCGTTCCTGCTTGTAGATCTGCAGGATGCGGCCGTGCTCATACTCGGTCGTCGGAAAAATCTGCGGCGGGTCGCCCTTCAAAAAAATCGCGGTGTAGGCGCGATGCCGGTCAACGAGGCGACGGATGACGATCATGCGGCAAGCAAACCAAGCCGGTGAATTTCGCCAGCTATTCGCTGTTTTTCAGGCCCAATTAAAGTTGAAGCTGATACTGATGCGTTCGGCGTCGACGCGGTTGGCGGGCACCTCGTGGCGGAGCCAGCTTTCAAAGAGGACGACGTTGCCGGCCTGCGCGGGATAGGTGACGTGGGTCTGATTTTCGCGGCGGGCCTTGGCGAGGCGCGGTGGCGCGGCCATGAACTTGCTGAGGCGCGGGTCTTCAAATTTGAGTCCGGGGCAACCGGGCGGGGTGGTCACGTAGTAGGTGCCGCTGATGAAGGAAAGCGGATGCAGGTGCAGCGAATGCGCGGCGGTCGGCGGCATGATATTCACCCAGCAGTCGGTGAGGCGCACGGTGCGGCCGCGCAGATTGAAATCGAGGGTTTGGGCGAAGGCGCGCGCATGGCGGAGGAGTTTTTTCTCCAGCGCGGTGAAGGTGCTCGAAAAGCGGTGCAGCTCATTCATCGAGGCGTAGCTCGTATAACCGCCGGGATAATTTTTCTCCGACCAACGCCGGCCGGCGGCATCGAAATCACGGAGGCGATGACATTCCTCGGCCAGCTCGACGTTGAGGCGGGCGAGGCCGGATTTTTGCAACGGTTCGGAGTAAATCTGCGTGGGAAACCAGGCGCGGACGGGCATGGGGCCAGATTGGCCGAAGGGCGTCGTGGCTGGCAACACTAGGAAACTGGGCTCGGGCCAAAGCGGACTTGCACACAATCTGCGTTCGACTGCCCTCGGGTTTCCCTTACATTTTCGGGTCATGCCACGATTTACTCCTGCTCTGATTGCCACTGCTGGTCTCCTGTTCGCGCCGTTGCTGAGCGGGGCCGTTAATCCAGATCGCACCTTGCTGCTGGAGGTGCGCCACGTGCCGGCGGAGATGCGGGCGTCGGATGGAGTGAAGGCGGGTCCGGGCAAATTCTCCTTCGATTCCTACGAGCGGGACCACATCCTCAGCACGGTGCGCGATACGGTGCAGCTGCTGGCGACGCCGGCGGAATTGGCGCAAATCCAGGCGGAAGGCCTGGAGGTGTCGGTGCTCATGGAGAGCGCCGACCAGTTCACACTCATCAAGCGCGCGCTCTATGGGCCGACTCTGAAGCTGGATCCGATTTACCACACCTACGATCAAATGGTGCAGCAGGCGGAGGAACTTGCGCGGCAGCATCCGCAAATCATCCAGCGCTTCCAAATTGGCGAGACGACGCAGTTCAAGCGGCCGATCTACGCTTATCGGTTGTCGAATGACGCGACCCGGGCGCAGGAACGGCCGGCCGTGATGCTCGACGGCTGCCACCACGCGGATGAGGTGATGGGTGGAGAGATTGTTTTTGCGCTCTTGGATAAGCTGGTAAACGGCTACGGGCATGACGCCGAAGTGACGGGCTGGCTCGACACCCTGGAGATTTACCTCGTGCCGGTCGTCAATGTGGACGGGCATAATATCGTCACTTCCGGGCAGGATCCGCGCTGGCGCAAGAATGCGCGCGACGTCAACGGCGATGGGGTGGCCGGCGTTTTTCCCGAAGGCGTGGACGTGAACCGCGGCTATGATTTTAATTGGGCGATGGGCGGCTCGAACGAGCCCGAGGGAGTCAGTTATCGTGGGGCGTATCCGTTTTCCGAAGCGGAGAACCGGGCGATGCGCCATCTGGCGGATCAACGGCAATTCTTGCTTTCGATTTCCTACCACAGTCAGGGCGAGGTGGTTTATTATCCCTGGGCTTGGGGCAGTCTGGCGGCGCCGGATGATAAGGTCATCAAGCGCATCGCGAATGACGTGGCGGCTAAAATCCACACAATGGAAGGCCCTGACACCTATGCGGTTTCCCCGGGCGGGCCCTCGAGTCAGAGTTATCCGTGGCTTTACGGCCGGCGCGGGGTCATCGACATGATCGTCGAGACCGGCAAGGGCACGCATCTGTTTCCGCCGGCGGAAGTGCCCGGCATTATCGCAGCCAATCTCGAAGGCGTGCGGGCTTTGCTGTCGCATACCGCCGGCTCCGGACTGGCGGTGAAGGTGACCGATGCAGTGACCGGCCAGCCGTTGGTCGCACAAGTTTGGTTGCCGCGGATCGACAACGAGACGGTGGACCGGCGCACGACCGACGCGGAATTTGGCCGCCGCTGGCGGTTGCTCGATCCGGGCAGCTACTACGTGGTGATTTCCTGCGAAGGTTATGAGACCAAGGTTATCTCAGAGAGTGAAGTTAACGCGGACGGGTGGACCGCGTTGGAGGTGCGTCTGGCACCGTTGACGCTGGTAAAATAATGCTGGGGTCGCTTGCCTGTATTGCATGAAAGATCCGGTGCTGAGTTGGAACGATGACCTCGGGCTGTGCCGACAGGAAGCAGCTGGTCATACGGTGCCGGTCGCCAAGCTGCCGTTGGTGCACAATGGCGTGATCACGGCCAACCACCTGTGCGTGCTGGCGCAGCATGGATTGCTGGACGAGACCCGGACTTTGGCGGCGCTCCGTGCGTTTCGCGCCATGCAGGAAGGACCGGCAAGCGAACGGCCAGGCTGTCTGAGATGGTATTGGGAAGAGCCTGCGCCGGTTGATACCAATGCGTCGTTCTTCATCGGTTTGGCGTTGCAGATGCTTTACCTGGCCGAGCGCGAGCGGCTCAGCCCGCCCGTGTTGGCGGCAATTCGGGAAATCGTGGGCGGGCTTGCGGTGTGGTTTGGCCGCGAGTTGGTCGAGGCCAATCCGCGCTATCCCAACAAGTGCCTGGGTGACCTGGCTTGCAGTTGGCTGGCGACAGAAATTCTGGAACAGCCGCCGTCTGCACAACTGCTGCAAACGACGCGTGACTGGTGCGATTACTGGCGGCGGGAAAAATGGGGTTGGGGTGAGCACATGAGCGATATCTACGCGAAGGTGCTGCTGCTCGAATTATCGGCGGTGCTGCTCTATTGCCACAACCTGCCTCGGGATATTTACGGGCTATTCAAGGCTCACTTCGATGATTTGCTGGCGATTGAGGATGCCTATGGCGAGGGGCCCCGGGTGCCGGTGATCCGCAGTTATGCGTTTACCGAGTCACCGCCGGTGCAACCGTTTCGCGCTTGTATCAGCCCCGCGCCGGCGCGCGACACGGACCGTGACGGCGGACCACCGCCCATTATCATCCAGGCGCCCGCGGCGGTGCTGGGGCCGTGGCTTTTACGGGCAGGTTGGGCGGAACTGGCTGGCCCGCAGCGGGCCGCACAAGCTTGGCTCGAAACTCCTTGTCGGGCCGGGACGGTGGCCCGAGCGATGGTGCGCCAGAATTTACGAGTGGGGGCCATGTCGGCTTATCCGGTCATGGCGGGGGTGGATCACCAAAATTGGGGGCTTTCCTGGCAGACGTTTCCTGCGGCGCTGTGGCGCACGGCGGGAGATTGGGCCTTCTGGCGCTGGACCACGCGTGAAGGCGAGCGCGTGCGCGCCCATCCGGCGCTCGATCTGCGCAGCGCTTATTTGGGCAACGCACTTGCGGCTCGGGTGGATCCCCCACCGGTGCCGCGCATGAGCGCGACCCTAACGCGCGACGGCCACCTGTGCATGGAGCGCATGCTGCCGCTGCCCGCAGAGGCGAAATGGGATGAGGTCAGCGATGAATTTCATCTACTCAACTCCGATGCAAAAGTTGCGCTGCAGGAGGGGGCGCTAGTGGTGCACTGGCCGGATGCCACGGTGCGCGTGCGCTGGCTGGGCGAGGAAACGATTGCCTGGGAATCCGCCGATCGGGGTGGGCGTTGGGTGGTTCGCTACACGCCGGCACAACTGACCGGACGCGACGCACTCGTGCACCGCTGGGAGCTCTTCGTGGGGTAGCCTGCTATTTGGTCGCCACTTTTAATCCCACGACCCCGGCGACAATCAAGACGATGCAGACCAGTCGCGCCGCGGTGGCGGGTTCCTTAAAAATGAAGATGCCGATGAGGGCGGTGCCGGCGGCGCCAATGCCCGTCCAGACTGCGTAAGCCGTGCCGATGGGGAGCGTGCGGGCGGCGACGGCGAGGAGCCACATGCTGGCCACCATCGCGGCAATGACGCCAACAGACGGCCAGAGCTTGGTGAAGCCATGGGTGGATTTGAGGCCGGACGCCCAGAGGATTTCAAAGCCGGCGGCCACGAAGAGGATGAACCAGCTTTTCATGAGCAGAAGGCGTAGTGGACCACGGTGATTATTTTACGCTGCTCATGAGTTTTTTCGACCACGACACGAGAGAGAATCCTACTGGCTGCGTTTACTGTGCCAGATTTCCATGGTGTCGGTGGAACCCTGCGACCGAACGTCGTTATCCGCGAGAATGGACTCGGTTGCTTTCAGGGCTTCTTTTCTCGGGAAGACAAAGGATTCCATGCCAAGCCCCGCAAACTCGACCGTTATGAACTCACTGTTGGCATCTCGAAGCACCTCGACCAATTGCCCCAAGTTCCGAATGGAAATGCCATTGATCGTATGGATAACCCAACCCAAGGGCATGAGGTAGCCCTTGGACAGTTTGTGCGGGAAAAAGGGCGATGATATAACAACCAACTGCTCTCCCGCAAAATCCGGCTGGTCGGCCCGGCGGGTTATAAGCGGGCTACCCATGCCGGTCAAATTGGCGATGCCTTCCCGGTTGAAACTGGAATACATCTGGCTGGTGGCGACGGAAAAGACCAACGGACCGTAGACAAAATAAGAAGGATAGGAGCCTTTGAGGTCGGTAAAAAGCATGGGCCGGGCATACTGGACAGGCAAAGTCACGGACAGCTCATGGCCGTCGCGCAGGATGGTGAGGGGGATTTGCCTGGCATGCACAATCTGCTGGACCATGTATTGAAATCGAACGCGCAGATTGTTCCCGAGGTTGACCATGCCCTCGTTGTCCACGGGAGTTTGTCCGATCTGAATGATGACATCCCACTTGCGCAGGGGATAATCTGATGCCGTGCCCGACGGCTCATGAACAACGACGCCCTCGATGTTTTTATCCAGCTTCAGAAAATCACGGAGCGTGGGACTTTGTAGTTTCTGGATTTCGTCATACATGCCCGGTTTGCCGTCATAATTGCCATCGGCAATGTCTGCCAGGAACAGATCGATTTCCTCGTTGGGAATGATGTAGCCGATATTCTGCGAGTTACCGAGCTGGCTGAAAGCCAGTCCAATCATTTGGTCTCCGGCGACGGCGGGGCCGCCGCTGTTGCCAGGGTTGATGGCGGCATCAATCTGAATGCGCAGTCCGGAAGTCGGGTAGATGTAAGGGGTGAACTCGATCCGTGAGATGATGCCCTTGGTGATGGACAAACTGGTGCCGCCAACGGGGAACCCATAGGTCATAACGGTATCCTTCACTCCGGGCAGTATCTTTGCCCGGGGTAATGGACGATGAGTATCAAAAAACGAAGCATCATCCAGTTCCAGCACAGCCAGATCGATGTCGTGGGAGATGGCGACCACCGTGGCAGAAACCTTGTCCCCCGATTTACTGGCCTGCACCTGCACCTGACTGGCGTAGGCCACAACATGCGCATTGGTTAGGATACGATTACCTTCGATGACCACGCCTGAACCGGTTACTTCCTGCGGCGGTTGCTTGGTCCAGGGGCGAAATACATCCGGATAGCGATTGGTGGAAAACACCTTCACCACCGAGTTTTCGATCGGGTCGGTTTCGGCGGTGGTGGCGATGGGAGAAGATTTTGCGGCAGCGTCCGCAGCTACCACTTCCTGTTCATGGCTCGCCGCCAGCGAGAGCGGCACGATCAAACTGCAGAGGCGGAACAGACTCCAAAGGGCAGAGCAATAAGGGCGCATGCGGTATTCCTAATGCAACAAGTGTGGTCAAATCCAGCACGCATGTAAGTTCAGGTGGATGGAAGCACGAATTACTTCACGCCGCCCATGAGTTTTTTCATCCAGGGCACGAGCGCGAAAAGCACGAGGGTGGCCACTCCGACCAAGAGCGCCTGATGCCAGAAAAAATCAGCGAGCTGGCTGGCGTTGTCGTTCTTGAACGAGCCGGCGAGAACGCCGGCCAGTTTATTGCCGAAGGCTAGGGCGAGAAACCAGATGCCCATGACCAGCCCGGTGAGCCGCGGCGGGGCGAGCTTGGTCATGATCGAAAGGCCGACGGGGCTGATGAGCAATTCACCCACGGTTTGCAGGAAAAACAGGCCGACGAGCCAGAGCGGGCTGACCCGGCCCTCAAGAGTGAGTTTTGCGGCGGGCACCATCAGCACGAAAGATAACGCGACGAAGCACAGTCCGAGCACAAACTTCAGTGGACTGGAAGGCTGGCGCGAGCCCAGTTTGATCCAGAGGTAAGCGAAGACCGGAGCCAGCACGATGATCATGATGGAGCCGACGGACTGCCACCACGAGGAAGGGAAGGTCTGGCCGAAGACTTCGTTACGCGTGAGCTGATCGGCGAAGAGCGAAATAGTAGATCCGGCCTGCTCGAAAATGGACCAGAAGATGACGGCAGCGGAGAAGAAGATCAGGATTGCAGCCATGCGATTGCTGGCCGGGTCGGGACGGAAAGCGAAATAGAGCGTCGCGGCGATTTGCGCGGCGAAGAGGGCGTAAACGAGCGCGGGATGATCGTCGCTGGCCTTGAGGATGACGATGAGGGCGAGCGATCCGAGGGCGACCAATGCAAGCGTGCCCCACGGGCGCGAGCCATCGGTCGGGAGGGCGGGGGGCTGACCGACACTGGCGAGCCGGGACTGCTGGCGCACGTATTGGATAAGGCCGAGCGTCATGCCGATACCGGCGGCGGCGAATCCCCAGTGCCAGCTATGCGCGGGGTCGAAGCCCCAACTGGCGAGCCGCGCCTTAAACCATGAATGCTGGGCAAGAAAACCAGTGACCAACGGTGCGAGAAAACCGCCGAGGTTGATGCCCATGTAGAAAATCGAGAAGCCCGCGTCGCGCCGCTCGTCGCCCGGCGCGTAAAGACTGCCGACCATCGTGGAGACGTTGGGCTTGAGCAGGCCGGTGCCGAGGGCGATGAGCACAAGTCCCGCGAAAAAAGACGGCAGCGAATGGCAGGCGAGTGAGAAGTGGCCGCAGGCGATGATGACGCCACCGATGAAGACGGCGCGCCGGGCGCCGATGAAATTATCCGCAATAAAACCACCCAAAATCGAGAGCAGGTAAACGCTCATTGTGTAGGTGCCGTAGATGGCGGCGGCCCGTTTCGTGTCGAAGCCGAGCCCGCCCTCGCTCACGGCGGCGACCATGAAAAGAATGAGCAGCGCCCGCATGCCATAGTAGCTGAAGCGCTCCCACATCTCGGTGAAGAACAGGGTGGTGAGGCCGCGCGGGTGTCCGTCCAAGCCGGCGGTGGCAACCGGGGCGGCGGAGGGAGCAGTGAGACTCATGTTGCGCGCAGCTTGGTGGGCGCGCTGACGGCGGCAAAGCCGAAATCCGGCACTTACCGGGAGAGCGTATGCGTGGCTGAGCGCGGTGCGGCAGGCCGTGGGGCAGCCTGTCCGTAGCGGTGAAACACGGCTTCGAGCACGCCGAACTGATCGGTGAGCAGGCCTTCGTAGCCGCAGGGACGGTCATCCCAGCCGCGCCAGTCCACGCCGCTTTGGTTGCCGCCAAACACCTGGGCCTCGGCCAGGCCGGTGCACAGTTCCAGCAGGATACGGTCGGCAGGTGCGTCGAGCCCGCAGCGATAAAGCGCCATGACAAAGTGCCGCGTCTGCGCGTGGGTGCGGCCACCGTTCTGGTAGTAGCCCATCGGGTAGCCCTGCATGATATCGGCGAGATCTGAGTCCGGGATCGGCCGCAGGTTGCCCGGCAAGCCGTGGGTCGCGGCCGGCACGGCGACGTGCGCCATTTCGTGCAGCAGGCGTTCACAGATGTCCCGCGCCAGCGGGAGGGGCACGAGGCCGGCGGTGATGGCGGCGCCATTCACGGCGAGAAAAGCGTAATCGTGCAGCTGGTCTGCCTTGCAACGCCAGCCCGCGATCCAACCGGTGGCGGGATTGTGGAAGGTGGGGAGATAATTTTCCTCCAACCGGTCAGCCCAGGCGGTGAGCGCGGCGGCTTCCTCTGCAAGATCGTGCTGCGCAAAAGTGGCGGCCAGCGAACGCAGCGCGGGGTAGAGGATGGCGTTGGCAAACGCGTCCTTCCAGCCGAAGGACACCACGTCGAACCAGCAGGTGCTCCACTGGCCGGTGCCGCTGACGCCGGTGCGCCAGGCGCTTTCGATCAGGCCGTCGCCATCGAGATCGCGGGCCCGCATGGCAGCCAAGCGCGCGCGAATGCGTGGTAAGCGGAGGGCAAACCACTCGGGCGTGGCGCGGTGCGCCAGGTAGTCGGCGAGGCCGCGCAGGCCGGCCGCGCCGGTCATGAGGTATTCGTCCTCGGCCTCATGCAGCTTGCCGTCCTGCAGCAACCGGCCCCCGGCGTAGCTCTGGCCGCCGTCGAGCCAGCGCTCGAGGGAGGTGCGGAGCAACTCGGCGGCGTCGAGCCCGGGCACGATTTCACCCAGCGCAAAAATGAATGACGACCAGGTGTCCATGCAGATGGCACACGGCATCGAGGCGCCGTTGTTGCTGAGCGTGCCCATGTCGGGCCGGTAGGTCAGTGCGGTGTAGGCGGTGCGGGCGAGGGCGAGCCGGGCCGCTTCGGGCGCGTCGGCACGCAGCAGGGCTGGCGGTGTCACCGGCGTGAGTTCGATCGTGGCTTCGAACAGTCCCGCGGGCAGCAGGTAGGTGCCGTTGGCGAGCCGTTCTTCACCCAACTTGAGCTCAACCGTGTTGCAATCGAGCGAACGGAAAACATCCGTGCGCAGCGTGACCTGCGCGGAATCGGCGGTGAGCCGCAGGCTGCCAAAACGCGGCAGGTGCAGAATGGCGGGCAGGGCGACGCCTCCGGTTTCACCGGAGGGGAGCAACCGGCCGAGAGTGTGACTGGGCGCGACGCTGTTGCGCAAAGCGAGCGTCCAAGCGGAGCTCTGCCAGACTTGGCGAGTGGTTTCACTCACGCGTCGCGCGTGCAGACGCAGCCCGCGCGGCGTCACGGTCCAGCCCAGCGTGTAGTGCTGGCCGTCGCTCGTGAAATCGTAGGTGATGGTGTTGTCCTTCACGGTCGTCGTGCCGGTGGCGTTGAAGCGCACGGCGGTGTCCATCGCTGGGGCGGCGCCAACGGCATGCAGCCGCGGCCCCTGCCAGAACGCGCCGGGGCGCAGGAAGAGCGTGTTGTGCTCGGCCAAGGTCGGATCTTCGCCGGTCAGTGAGAGGAATGAGAAACCGGGCCGGCTGAGGTAAAAGCCCACGGCGAAAGTATTCGTCTCGAAGCGCACCTCACCATTGGCGTGGCGGGCCGCGATGCCGGTGGGGAGATTTTTCAGGTCCACGCCGCTGAGTTCCAGCGCGCGTTCGCAGCGGGGGGCGAGGGGCGTGAGGAGCTCGCCTTCGAGCACACAGGCGCCCTCCGCGAGATTCCAAGGCGTCCAACCCTCGTCGGTGCCCGAACCGCGCAATTCGATCAACACGCCTTCAGCGGTGAGGCCGCCGAGATCGAACCAGTGGGTCATACCTTCCGTCGGACGGGGCAGATCGGATTGCGCCAAGGTCGTCCGCCACTCGCCGGCGTAAAAAGTCAGCAGGCGGAAAGCTGTGACCCAATCCGGATCCTGGCGGCTCCCGCATTTGTGGTAGCCGGGCGCGGTCCGCAGACCGAGCCGGTCGAGTCGCGCGGCACCGTGCAATTGCAGGGCACGCGCATGGATAATACGTGATTCAGGCAGACCGGTTTCATGAGCCAGCGGCGCGGTCCAGAGGGCGCGGGTGGCGGCCAGACCGCGGGCGGCGGCGAGGTCGCCCATCGGGGGGGCAAGGTCTTTCAGTTGGAGCAGATCGTTGGTCATGGCTAAGCGAGAATATCGTCCTTTCGCCCCCAAAACGAAAGTGCGAAACCATGTAAACGGTCCCTATTTTATGTATAAAAAGAGAACTTTATATATCAGAATTAAGGCTTAGTTCCTAAAATTATGTCTTATATGAGATTTTATGCCGGCGTGAAGACTGTCCGAATCACGGCCGTGCCAATCGTGCCCTTGCAGCGGAGAGCGAGCCGGTTCGGGTGGGGCGGCTGGTTGATCGTGTCGAGAGCGGTTTCCAGCTCCGCACCTGCGCAGGTGACGGTGGCGAGAAGGGCGGCGTGATCGTCGTGGATGCGGATGCTGGCGCCATTGACGGTGAACTGGCCCAAAGTGATGAGCGCGGTCTCGAAGGTGGCGGGCGCGGAAAATTCCACGCGATCGGTGATGGTGAGGGAACCGTCGCCACGGCGGTCGAAGAGGAATTCGCGCTCCAGCTTGCGCAGGGCGGGCACGTCGTAGGCGCCGCGCAGGTCGAAGATGATGCGATCGGTTGCTTCGGAAAATTCCTTTGCGATGACCCGCGCGCGGTATTGCGGGCCGAACTCCTGCAGCTGGCCGGCGACGCGTGGCACAGGATGGCCGTAGGAGTTGAGCAGCTGGCTGTCGTAGCGTTTTTCGCTGAAGGTGCGGTAGCTGTAAATCTCCGGGCCCGGGTCGAGCACAAGCACGCGGCCGTCGAGGACGACGGTGAAAGTGCCGAGATCGTTGTGATTGTGGTTCACGCCATTGTGTCCGCCGATGATGGTCGCGGAGAATCGCCGCTGCGTAGTGGGCGCGGGCCGGCAGACAAGGAGGGCGGGTTGTTCGAACCATTCGCGCAAGCCCGGCGCGTGGGCCAAGCGCTGCGGCTGGAGCGGATCGCGGGTGCGAAACATCCAGAGCAACGGTTCAGAAATCATCTGCAACGCCATGCCGTCGAAAGGATCGGTGCCTGTCGGGACGGGTTCTAGGGGTTGGTCGGCGTGGCCGGCACGGTTGTCGATCCAGAGTCGCACCCAGGTGAGCGGCTTCACGTTGAGTGCGCAGTCGGCAAAGGTCGGGTAAACGCCGGGCTGAATTTCGGCGTGGTCGGGGAAGCGGGCGGCGAGGGCCATCTTCGGTTCGTCGAGCAGGTCAATGACATTGCCGGTGGCGACGCGGAGCAGCTCCGACATCGAAACGTAGTGCATGAAGCCGTAGCTCCAATAGCTGACGCCCTCGGTGCAAAATCCCTCGTCGGTGTAATCGTCGCGGAAACGCTTCACCTGGGCTTCGGCGAAGGCGAGCCACCAAGCGCGCTCGGTGGCCGCAGGCAGAATGGCACAGGCGGTCTGGGCGATGCACGACAGGAGCACGGAGTTCCAGTTGTGTTTGACGCGAATCCACCAGTTGAGGTCGCGGCCGGTTTCGATGCGGTGGCGGGTGGGCGCGAGGACGCGGCGGTTGATTTCCTCGCGGATGAGTGCGCGCGTGTCCGCGGGCAGCCGGTCGCCCAAAATAAAATCGGTGAGGGCAAAATTCTCGGCAAAATGGACGACACCGAGGTCAGGCTCGACGGTCTTCAGATCGTAGTTGAGCCGCTTGAGATCGTTGCCGGGGTGGATCCAACTGTTGAGCTGCGCGAGCTGGCGGGCGTCGGAACTGATGAGACCGAGAAATTCGCCGCGATCAAAAATCGCCTCGGCCAGCATGAAGACCACCTGACGGCGGCGGGCGATGGGCATGACCTGGTTGACCTTGGTCACATCCTCACGGTCGAGGGAATCAAGGTAAGTGGCGTTGTTGTATTCGGGGTAGGGTTGCCCGGCGAGCTCACAGGCCTCGCGCAGGACGCGCTGGCCGAGCGGATGGTCCTGCCAGCGACTCCAAGCCGCCCGGTCATCGGCCTTGGGCGCGAGGGCGAAAGGCGCCGGCGGGAGGAGCGCCTGCAGCGCGCGCACCCGGTCGGAATTGGGGATGTAGGTTTCGCCTGGTGGCAGGTCGAAGTTGAAATCGTAGGCGCCCATGGTGCGGCGAGCCTCGGGGTGAGGCGTGGGCTTGGCAAGCTGCGCCTAAAAACCATGACTGAGTATTCACCGGCCGGCCTGCGCAGCGCGTTGACTTTGCAAAATTAGGGCGTCCACAGTGGGCATCCGTGCATTTCCCTTGTGCCATTTCATCAGCACTGTCTGTGCGCAGCCGTGGCTGGCGCGGGGTGCTGGGTTGCCTACTGCTCTGGGGGCTGAGCGGCGGCGTGCGGGCGGCGGACACGACTGCGGCGGGCTGGGAATTGCTAGCCGGCTACCAGTTTCGCGAAGCCTACGAGGCCTTCACGCAGAAGCCACTCAGCCCAAGTCGGGCGCGAGTGTTGGGTGAGGCGGCCAGTCTGCTCAATCATTCGCCGGTCACCGATGGCAAAATCGAACAGGCTGGAGAACTGCTGCGCCAGCTGGTCACGGAGAATGGCGCCGACGACACGGCGCTGTATGCCCGTTATCTGCTGGCCCGCATCGCGCAGGTGCATCGCCCGGCGGAGGTCACCGTGATCGAGACGGCCTATCGGGCGGTGATTGACGCCAATCCGGCGCATCCGCTCGCGCAACTGGCCGCGGGCAAACTTGCGCTCGTCTTGCTCTACCAGCGGCCGGAGCTGAGCGTGCCGCAGCGGCTGGACGCGGCCGCCGGCTTGGAAAAAATTGCGGGCACCGCCCTGTTGCCCGAGGCGGCCTGTGCCTATTATCGCGCGCTCGCCGGGGCGGCGTTGTTTTACGGCGTGACGGATGAACGCGTGCTGACCTGGCTGCAACAAGCGGATGCCATTGGCGCGCAGGATGTGCTGGTGACGGCCAGCCTGCGCATCCAACTGGCAGAGGTCGCGCGAACACTGGGCCACCGGCAGGAGGCGCTGCACTATTACCAGCGATTTCTGCAATCGATTCTGCCGACAGACAATCGCTACCTTACCGCCAAGGAGCGCATGCAGGAACTGGAGGCGACCCCATGAAGCGGATGCGCCCCATGACCCTGCTCGCGGTCGTCATTTTGGCAGGCACGTTTCTGTATTCGGCCGGCCGGTTGTTTCGCACCAAGGCCGCGGCGGTAGTGGAGCCCGGGGTGGAGGTCATCCGCTTTGCGCACTGGCAACTGGAGCCGGGGGTGCGTGAGGCCTTGCGCGCGATTGTCGCCGACTACATGGCGCTGCACCCTAAAGTGCGGGTTGAGCAGATGGATATTCCCGGCCGCGCATGGAAACAATGGCTGCGCACGCAGCTGGTCGGTGGGTCGCCGCCCGATCTCATCGAGCTGGCTTCCTACGAGAACCCCGACGATGTGCTGGCGCGATATTTCACGCCGATCACAGGGTATTTGGCGGAGAAAAATCCTTACAACGATGACGAGCCCGATCTCCGCGAGAAATCCTGGCGTGAGAGCTACGCGGCCGAGCTGATCCCGGCCCCGGACGGATTGGGCCACTACTACAATTCCAATCTGCTGGAATACTACGGTGCGCCCAGCACGCTGGTGACCGTGCGGATTTTCTACAACCGCGACCTCATCAAGGCCGCGGTGGGTGAGGACCGCGTGCCCAAGACTTTCGAGGAATTCGTCGCGCTCTGCGCGGCCCTGCAGCACTATGCGCAAAAAACCGGCCAGCCGATCACGCCGCTGGGCGGGTCCGTCTTCAATATCACCAAAATCACGGGCACGCTTTTCAGCACGCTCACCCAACGCCTGGCCTTGGATTTGGATTACAGCCGCAATCTCGAGCTGAGTGTGCACGAGACGCAGATCCAATTCGCCCGGGGTAAATGGTCGCTGCGCAGCCCGGCCGTGCACGCCAGTTTGGAGACGGTGGAATCATTCGGGCGCTATCTGCCACCGGGTTGGGTGCAACTCGGGCGCGAAGACGGGATGCTGCAGTTCTTGCAGGGGCGCGCGGCGATGCTGGCCACCGGCACCTGGGATGCGGGTGGCATCCTGATGCAGGCCAAGTTCCCCATTGGTGCCTTCAAAGTGCCGGCTTTCAGCCGGGATGATCCGCGCTATGGCCGCGGGACGCTCGGACCGAATTCCGAAGCCGCGACCTTTGCCGCGCTGCCCTTTGGCCTGACGCGGGCCTCGGCGCATCCCGAGCGCGCCATCGACTTCCTGCGCTTTCTCACCAGCCGGAAATCCAACACGAAATTTTCCCGCATCTCCAAGTGGCTCCCCGTCATCAAAGGCGTGCCAGTGGTGGAGGAGCTGAAGGCGTTTGAGCCGCTCGTCGAAGGTTATGTTGCCGGGGTAAATTTCCCCGGAATGGGCGGGAGTTCCAGTGAAGCGTTCCTGCGCTACCTCTATTTGCTGGGCGGCAATCAGGCGAGCGCCGATGCTTTCATCCGCCAAGCCGAACCGATTTACGACAAAGGGGTGGGCGAGGAGCTGGCCCGCGCGGCCCGCATCACTCAGGACACGTTGCGGCAGCGGGATTCCGTCATGACCGGCCTGTATTTCCAGCATGGCGGTGAACTCGCGCGGTCCAAGTTTGACCGGCTCGCGGCCAGTCAGCTTGACAGCGAAGTGCAGCGGTTGCAGAGCCTGCGCACGCTGGCGGATTATCCGCCGAAAGAATAACGCCGGCCAGTGGGCTTGCGGCGGCGGCGGGTTGGACTCAGGTTTGGCCAACCCCTCCTCCCATGAAAATACTGCACGGTTCAGCGTGTTGGCTGTTTTTCCCATTGGTGTTGTCCGCGGCGCCGGATCCGGCCGCGCTCCAGGCCGAGCTGCTGCAGGTCGAGACGGATTTTTGCGCGCTGGCGCAAAGGGAAGGTGTGCCGATCGCGTTTGCACATTACGCGGCAGACAACGCGGCGTTTTTTGACTTGGATCCGGAGCAGTATCGCGGTCAGGAGGCGGTGCGACTGCGTTTTGCTGATGCGCCGGCTGGGGCGGTGTTGACTTGGAAACCGGTGGAAGCCGAGGTCGCGGCCTCGGGCGAACTTGGCTACACTTGGGGAAATTACGAATATCGCGGTCCGCCCGATGCCGAGGGCCAGCGGCGGGTGGGCACGGGGCATTACGTCACGATCTGGAAAAAACAGGCGGACGGAAACTGGCGGTTCGTGCTCGATACGGGCAGCCCCAATCCGCCGGCACGGAAATAGCTTGGGCACGTGCCAACCTGATTCTTCCTATGAAAAGCACCCTGAACCTGAACCGGCGGCAATGGCTGAAAACCTCCGGTGCGGCGCTCGCCGGGCTGACTTTGGCGGGACGACTGACGGCGCAGACGCAGCCAGTGGTTGTGGCGGATGCGTCTGCCACCGGACCGGTGCAGCTTTCTTTGAATGAAAATCCCTTCGGTCCGTCGGCTCGCGCGGTGATGGCGATGCGCGAGCAGGTGGAGCGAGTGTGCCGTTATCCCTTCAACCGGACACCGGAGCTCATCCAGGCCCTTGCGGCTAAGGAAGGAGTGCCGGACGACCACATTGTGCTCGGCGTGGGTTCGGGTGAAATCTTGGAGACTTATGGCGTGTATCTGGCCCGGGACAGGGGCGAGGTCATTTCCGCCCGACCGGGTTACTTTCAGCTCGTCGGCGCAATGGAGCGCATGGGCGCGACCGCCGTGGCCGTGCCGCTCAACGAACGGCTGGAACACGACCTCGAGGCGATGGCGGCGAAAATCGGTCCGGACACGAAATGCATCTACCTCTGCAACCCAAACAACCCCACCGGCACAGTCGTGCCGCCGGACAAATTGCGGGCGTTTGCCATCGAGGTGTCGAAGCGAGTGCCGGTTTTCATTGATGAGGCTTATCTGGAGTGCGCAGACGATTTTGCCGCCAATACCATGGTCGGGCTGGTGCGCGACGGCCACAACGTGACTGTTGCGCGGACTTTTTCTAAAATCTACGGGCTGGCTGGGCAGCGCATCGGTTACGGGGTCATGCGGCCGGAAATGGCGAAATCCGTCCGGACTTTCATGACCGGGAGCGTGAACCTGCTGGGGGTGGTCGCGGCGCAGGCGAGCCTCGCCGACGCGGGTTACGTCGAGGCCACGCGGCGGAAGATCAAGGCGGGGCGCGACGCATTCATCGCTGAGTTGAAACAATTGGGCCGGCGCTACGCCGAGCCGCAGGGAAATTTTGTTTTCTTCCACACCGGCCGGTCGATTGTGGAATTTCAGTCCGCCATCCGCGCGGAGGGTGTGCTGGTGGCGCGCCCGTTTCCGCCACTGCTCGACTGGTGTCGCATCTCCATCGGCACGCCGGAGGAGATGGCGGCGGCACATGCCGCCCTGCGGAAGGTGTTGGGTTGAATGGGGGGCGGCGGCCCGCGCTCCCGCGCTTACTTGAAAAACGAATTGAGCACTTGGTGGATCATTGTGGCGGGCTCCTTGGCGACGGGACTGGGATGGTGCAGGGTGCCGAAGGCAATGAGCTTTTCCTTGCGCGCGTCGCGGAACTTGATGTCGAGTTCGATGAGGTAGGATTTGAAATCCCAGTTCCACCGGTCTTCATAAACGACCAGCACCTGCGTATTATCCGGCATCATCGTGAGCGGGCCACAGGCGGCCTCGTAACCGCGACGCTTTAGGTCGTTCACAATCATGTGGTCGAGTCCATGGTCGTCAGTCAGCCGATGTTCGACGTAGAAGCGCTTGAACTGCTTGAGGTCCACCGTGGGATTTTGGTGGGAAGTCAGTGAGGAGCAGCCGACCAAACACACCAAGGCTATGAGCAACGAGAACCGTGATTTCATTTGGGGTTAGACGCCGGCGAAAGAGGTCGGGAGTCAAAGCTATTGCGTCATGTCTCGAGGTGGAGCCGCAAGGGTCGCGGGTATTCAGAAAAAAGGCGGCCCGTTTGGGCCGCCCTGCGGGAGCACGGGAAAATCGCGGCTCAGCCTTGCACGTAGTGCATGACCAAGTTCTCGAGATACTCCTGCTTGCCGGAGCGGGGCTTGGGTTCGCCGAGCTGGCCGAGGACGAGTTTGTTGAGATCGCGGAAACCGACGCGGCGCTTTTCGATGTCGCGGCCATAGCCCGAGTCGTAGCTCGCGTAGCGGTCGGTGACGAATTGGCTGAGCTTGCCGTCGGCAATGATCCGGCGGGCGACCTTGAACGCGAGGGCGTAGGCGTCCATCCCGCCGATGTGGGCGTGGAAGAGGTCCTCGAGGTCGATGGACGGGCGGCGGAGCTTGGCGTCGAAGTTGAAACCGCCGGTGCCGAGGCCGCCGGCGCGCAAGATGGAGAGCATCGCGAGGGTGAGCTCGCGGACGTTCGTGTTGAACTGATCGGTGTCCCAGCCGAGCAGTTCATCGCCGGCATTGGCATCGATGGAACCGAGCATACCCTGGGCGGCGGCGACCTCGATCTCATGCGAGAAAGTGTGGCCGGCGAGCGTGGCGTGATTGGTCTCGATGTTGAATTTGAAATGCTTTTCGAGGCCGTAGGTGCGGAGGAAGGCGATACCGCTGGCGACATCGAAATCATATTGATGCTTCGTGGGCTCCTTGGGCTTGGGTTCGATGAGGAACTGGCCCTTGAAACCAATGCTCTTCGCATAGTCCACCGCCATGTGGAGGAAGGCGGCGAGGTGGTCCTGCTCGCGCTTCAGATTCGTGTTGAGGAGGGTCTCGTAGCCCTCGCGACCGCCCCAGAAAACGTAGTTCTCGCCGCCGAGCTCCTTTGTGACATCAAGGGCTTTTTTCACCTGGGCGGCGGCGTAGGCGAAGACGTGGGCGTCGGGATTCGTCGAAGCACCGCACATGTAGCGCGGGTTGCTGAAGAGATTGGCGGTGCCCCAGAGGAGTTTTACGCCGGTGGCCTTCTGCAGCGCCTTGGCGTGGGCGACGAGTTGGTCGAGATTGCGGTTGGATTCGGCGAGGGTGCGGCCCTCAGGCGCAATATCGCGGTCGTGAAAGCAATAAAAGGGCGCGCGGATTTTTTGGAAAAATTCAAAAGCGGCATCCATCCGGGTTTTCGCGATGGCAACGGCATTGGTGCCTTTTTCCCACGGGCGGACAATGGTGCCGGGGCCGAACGGATCGCTGCCGACGCCGCGGAAAGCGTGCCAGTAGGCGATGGAGAAACGCAGGTGGGCCGAGAGCGTTTTGCCGTCAACGACCTCGTCGGGGTTGTAGTGCTTGAACGCGAGGGCGTTGGCGGATTTCGGGCCTTCGTAGGCGATGGTTTTGATGCGGGGGAAGTGGGCTTTGGCCTTTTTCATGGGGAAACGACGCAAGAGAGAACGAGAACGATTAAGAGAACGAGAACGAAGTGTGGCATCGCCCGACGAGTCCGGGGAGGCGGTGCCGGGTCACAGCGCGGACTTAAGATGGCTTTCACTCAGACCGGCAATTTTCAATGCGGCGGCTTCGAGCTCGATCACGGCACCATGCAGCCGTGCCTGTTCCGCGAGACTCAGTCCGACAAGTGAAGTGGCGCGGAGGGTGGTCAGGGCATGGAGCACAAATTCCGCGGCAAAGGCCTGCGGCCGGGGATCGTCGGCCAAGGCCCCGGGCGCCGCTGGCGGGTCGAGGCTTTCGAGCAAAAATTCAGCGAGGAAATGCGGTTGATGGATCAGATAGAGCTGCGCGCCAAACCGGTAGAGCCGGTTGGCAAGGGCGCGATGAGTCTGGATGCCGTGAAACTCCCAGTGCCGGACGAGGGCCAGCCCGTGGTCGATGGCATCGCTGGCTTCAGTGGCAAGGGTGCCGACTGCAGCTTGGTCCGATCCAGCGGCGACGAGCAGGTGGCCGATGGCATCGCAGAGCGCGCGTCGTGCCTTCAAGGCAATGTCGGCCATCACGGGATCGGATGATTCCGCGCGCGCGCAAAGGGCGAGCGAAGCCTGGGCGGCGACACGGGCGTCGGCATGCTTGGGGGCATTCAGCGCAAGCAGGGCATTCGCGAGATTCATCCACGCGGCGGCGAGGTTAATGAGCGCCGAGCGGTCTTCTGCGACGGGTAGCTTCTGTAAAATCGCGATGGCCGTTTGGTGGGAAAGCACCGCCTCGCGGAGGCTTGCCCCGTCCTGTTGTTGGAAGGCGTGTCCGCGGTTCAACCATGCGGCGCCGAGGCTGTTGGCATAGGCAGAATTTTCGAGCAGCGGGAGTTTTTGCAGATGCGCGATGGCTTCGTCGTAAGCCGCCACGGCCTCGGCGAGGCTGGCGGGACTCGCCTGCTTTTGCAGGGCGTTGCCGCGGTTCATCCACGCCACGCCTAGATCGCGGCGCAGTTGCGGATCGCTCTCGAACGGCAACTGACGCAGTGCAGCCAGCGCCTCATCGTAGCAGCCGATCGCTTGCGCCAATGAATCAGACGTGCCCAATGCTTCAAGGGTTTGGCCCGCGCGAAGCCGCTCTTTGGCTGTGGCGGAGGGATCCATTATGAGGTGCTGGCGGCGGGCTTGGTGCGTTTGCCGAAGAAGCGACGCCACGCAAGGGCGAAGCCGGTGTAGACGAGTATGCAACCGCCAAGGCACGCGAAAGTGGCGATGAGTTGTCCGCCGAAGCCGAGGGCTTCGCCGGTGTGGAGAAAACGGGTCCAGGTGCGCAGGCGGCGGCCGGGGCTCAGGTCTGCGAAACTTTCGTTTTTCATGATTTCGCCACTGTAGGGATTGAGCGTGAGCGTGCGGGTGGCAGTGCGCGGCCAGGTGCCGGGAACTTTGACACTCAGGGTAACGGGCTGGGGCGAAACACGACCTTCGCTACCGAAACTATCGCGCGCAGACCGGGCTGGGGCCGCGGCCTGGGCCCGCTGACCCTGCGGGCTGCCGGCCGCACCGCCGCGGGGATTACCGCCGCCCAAACGCAGTGAGATTTGCTCCCAGTCAGGGAACTGGTTTTGCGCGATGGCCAGTAAGGCATCCTGCGAAAGCGGCTGGGCATCGGGACTCGGCTGGGGGATTTCGACGGCGGCAGGAGCGGCGAATCCACCCTGGCCCTGTGGGATCGGGGCTTCCTCGCCAGCGAGTCGGTAAACGAGATTGCTGCCCCAGCGATAGGAAATCGGCACGGCGGTGAGCGTAAGCACGATGAGGATCGGCGCGGACCAAAGGCCGATGGTGTTGTGCCAGTTAAAATCGCGGTTCTTGCCGGTCAGCCGCCAGTTGAAAAGCGCGACGGCCTTGACGCTGCGCCAGGACCACTGGCGTGGCAGCCAGAGATACAGACCGCTGACGGCGAGGACAAAGAAGGCGAGGTTGCAGGCGCCGTTGATGGCCTTGCCGACCGGACGGTTATCGCCCGAGAGCGCAAGGGTGCGGTGCCAATCCTCCATCATGTGCATGAAGTCATGCATCTTGGTCGAGGCGGGCGTGCGGATTTCGCCGGTGTAGGGATTGGCGTAGAGCGCGCCTTCACGGCCGAGCTGGAAGGCAATGGCGTCAGCCGGATCGGATGAAATCGTAATGCTGCTGGGCCGGGTCTCGGGATTGGTGTCGCGGATGTTTTTCAACAAGGCCCGCAGTGGAAGACGGGTGGCATCCGCGGCGGGCGGCATGATTTGGCGGGCGTCGCGTTCAGACCATGACACCAGTTGCTTCTCAAACCCGAGGGCCACGCCGGTGAAGCACATGATGCCAATGGCAAGGCCGGCGATGATGCCGGCAATCAGGTGGAGCCAGAAAATGGTTTTACGGACGGGCATGAGGTGGAGGAAAAGATATGTTGATGAAAGTGACCATCCGCCGCCGGCCTGGAACTTGCCTCGTGATTTTGACCTGTGTTTTCGCGAGAAAACTTAAGTGCGAGTAGTCCCAGGGAACGAAACGGCGGCGGATGATAAGTGAAAAATACGGTTACATTTCCGCCCACTGGCGGAGGAGGTTGTGATAGACGCCGGTCAGTTGGATGACGGACGGGTGCGTGGCGTTTTCGGCGCCGAGACGCTGGATGGCGGTATCCATGTCGAAGAGCAGGGCGCGCTGGCCATTGTCGCGGATCATGCTCTGCAACCAGAAAAACGAACAGAGCCGGGTGCCACGCGTGACGGGAGTGACGCGATGCAGGCTGGTGGACGGATAAAGGATCATGTGTCCCGCGGGGAGCTTCACACTTTTGGAACCGTAAGTGTCCTCGATGATGAGCTCGCCGCCATCGTAGTCGGAGGGTTCGTTGAGAAAAAGCGTGCAGGACAAATCCGTGCGCAGTCGCTGGCCGGTGCCGGGGAGGGTGCGGACCGAGCCGTCCACATGCGTGCCAAAAGTCTGGCCGCCGGAGTAGCGGTTGAACATCGGCGGCAGAATATGCAGCGGCAGCGCGGCGGCCATGAAGAGCGGACTGGCGTTGAGGGCCTGAAGAATCATGCCGCCGACTTGGCGCGCGGCGGGATGCGCGGCGGGAATCTGTTCGTTGTCCTTTACACGTGCGCCTTGGTGGCCGGCAGTGATCTTGCCATCAACCCAGTCGGCCGCGTCGAGCAGGCGGCGGGCTTCGGTGAGCTGGTTGGGAGGCAGGATGCCGGGAAGAACTTGGAGCATGACGAAGCGGGGAGGGGATCAGAAGCGGAAGTCAGCACTGAGAAGATAGGCGCGCGGGGCACCGGGGTTGAAGCGGCCGCCGTTGTTGTTCAAACTTTGGATGAATTTTTCATCGAAGAGATTGTTCACATTCAAGCGCACGGTGACGTGCTGGGAGAGCGGGTAGCTTGCGAGCACGTTAAACAGCCAGTAACTTGGTGTCTGTCGCGGCACGACAGGGGCGTTGTTGTCGCGCCGGGTGATTTCGTCGGAGTATTGGCCACCGCCGCCGATCAACAGGCCGGAAGCGAAGCGGTAGCTGGTGAAGAGATTACCGGACCACTTGGGCATAAGCGGGAGAGCGGCACCGGTCGGGTTGCCGCCGGTGGTGGTGCCGGCATTGATCTCACTCTCGAGATAAGCGATGCTGCCGAGCACAATCCAGTTGTCGGTGAAGCGGCGCGAAAGGCCGACTTCAACGCCTTGCACGGTCTGCTGACCGGCCGGGATCGGGCCGAGGATGGCGTCAGTGTAAACCGTCTTTTGGTTCACGGTTTTGAACACGGCGGCGTTGGTCGAGAGGCGGCCTTTGAAGAAATCCCATTTCATGCCGAGCTCGAGGTTGGAGGTTTCCTGCGGATCGGTGTCAGGATGGTTCTGGTTACCTGCGACGCTGGAGAGCGTGAAGTCGGTGCCGGGAGGGGTGAAGGAAGTGGCGTAGGCTGCGTAAATCGAACCAGCGGATGCAGGTTTATAGACGAGTCCGGTTTTCCAGCTTAGGAGGTTATGCGCGGCGTCGACGGCAGTGGGCACGCCGGTGGTTGCGACATTGAGATAATGCGTGCGGTAGTGCTCACCGCGGATGCTGGCGAGCATCTGCCAGTGGTCATTGAAACGAAGCGTATCAAAGGCATAGAAGGCGACGGTTTTGGTCGCGACATCGGTATAGGCCCCGCTGCGGGTCGGGCTGCCGCTGGGGACGGCATCCGGATTCGGGCTTTGGATCGGAATGGGGGTCAAACTTGCACTGACGAAAGCCGGGCTGTAAGCAGTCTCGCGCGTGAGTTCCAGCCCGCCGCTCAAGTCGTGCTGCACCGAACCGGTGTCGAGCCGGAGCGCGACATTGGTTTGATTGGAGAGGATGCTCATATCGCGCTGGTTGGCCTGACGGCTGCGGGTGAGCAAGTTGGTGGCAGGCACATAAGCCCCGCTGTTGGTTCCGGGGGTGGTGACTACCGCTGCGCGCTGGTTGGCGCTGTAGCGCGTTTGATTGGTGATTTTCACCTCCGGGTTGAAATCGTGCTCCACGCGAAGCATTGCGGCATCGGCCTTCACCACGTCCGAATCGGTCTTGAAGCCGTAGAAAGTGCTCCAATCCACCTGCGGCACCGGCACGGTCGAGATGTAGCCGGGCATCTGGGCGGAAGGCAGGCCGTAGTCTGGCAAATTGTCCTGCTCGGTATGCTGATAGGC
>JAGNQV010000124.1 GCA_017988885.1 Opitutaceae bacterium
TCGTGGGGCACGATTTCCATGAATGCGTAAACTACACCCTGCGCCCGGCCAAGGAGCTCGCCACTTGGGTTTCTAGCACGGCGGCGGCGGAGCTGGCGCTGGCCAATCCTTTTGTGGAGGACCAGTCGCACCTCCGGCCGACCCTCATCATGGGTCTGCTCGATACCTTGAAACTTAATCAGTCGCGCGGGGTGGCCGCGGCCCGGCTCTGTGAGACCGGCCGGGTTTTTATCGAGCGCAATGGCCAGAATTTTGAATGCGTGGCCGTGGGCTTCATCATGGCGGAACCCGGCGGGGAGCGCAGTTGGTTGCAGCGGGAAGCGGCGGATTTCTATACGGTGAAGCACCATGTCGAGGCCTTGGCTGCGGCCGCGGGTATCGATCTCGCGCGCCAGCCTTTCATGCCGGCGCTGGGGCCTTATTATGGCTGGCAGGAAGGGCATTCGGCGACCGTGGGCGATCTGGCCCATGGCTGGGGCGCGCGGCTCGGGTTACTCAATCTGGCCATGATCCGCAGCTTGGGCATTGAGGGCCGGGTGTATGGGGGAATCCTCACGATTCTGCCCGAGAAAATCACCGAGGAAACAGCGCGGCGGCGTTACGCTGACTTCAGCCTGTTTCCCGCCGCCCTGCGTGACTTGGCGCTCGTGGTTGATGCGGGCACCCATGCCGCTGATGTGCGCAAAGCGTTGGTAAAAACGGCGCGGGCGGCCATCGGCAATGCCTTCACGTTGGAGCACGTAAAGGTCTTCGATCTTTACCAAGGCAAGGGTTTGCCGGAGGGGAAGAAAAGCCTGGCCTTCTCGCTCGTGTTCAGGGCGGTAGACCGGACGCTGACCGACGACGAGGTCAATGCGGCCTTGGCCAAGATTCAGGACGAAGTCGTCAAGGATACGGGCTATCTTATTCGCAAATAACCATGGCTGCTGCCGCTGACCTCAATATCGATCACGTTGCGCATCTGGCCCGGCTGGCGCTCACGGCGGCGGAAAAGGAGAAATTCTCCACCCAGCTCGGTGAGGTGCTGCACCACATCGCGCAACTCAGTAAAGTGGATGTTTCCCAGATTGAACCCACGGCGCATGCCTTTCCCCTCACAAATGTCTGGGCGGAAGATATCGCCCAGCCGGCCTTGCCGGTGGAGCTTGCGCTGCAAAATGCACCCGCGCAGCGCCAGCACATGATTGTTGTGCCCAAGGTGGTGGAGTAAGCCGCTGATGTCTGCCGCGCTTCATTTTAAGACCATTGCGGAACTGGCGGCCTTGCTCGATGAGCGAAAGCTTTCCTCAGTCGAGCTCGTGCAAGCCGTGATCGCCCGCACCAAGGTGGTGGAGCCGCGCATCAAGGCCTTTAACTCTTTCAATGAGGCGGATGCCCTGGCGCAAGCCGCGGAGTCCGATGCCCGGCGCGTGGCGGGGCAGGCGAGGGGATTGCTCGAAGGTATTCCGGTCGGCTTGAAAGATGTCATCGCGGTGGCGGGCCAGCCGCTGACGGCCTCCAGCAAAATGCTGGCGAATTTCATTTCACCTTATGATGCCACGGTCACGCAGAAGTTAAGGCAGGCCGGTGCGATCACGTGGGGGCGTTTGAATCTGGATGAATTTGCCATGGGGTCATCGACGGAGAATTCGGCCTTTGGTCCGACGTCGAATCCATGGGATACCAGCCGCGTGCCGGGCGGTTCCTCGGGTGGCAGTGCGGCGGCGCTGGCGGCTGGAGAGGCGATTGCCACACTGGGCTCAGACACCGGCGGATCCATCCGCCAGCCCGCGGCGTTCTGCGGAGTCGTGGGACTGAAACCGAGTTACGGTTTGGTGTCGCGCTATGGACTCATCGCTTTCGCTTCTTCGCTCGACCAAATCGGGCCGTTGACGCGCACCGTGGAGGATGCGGCCATTATGCTTGGGGCGATAGCGGGCCACGATGCGCGCGACTCCACTTCGTTCCGGGCGGACGTCCCAGATTATCGCGCGGCCTTGCAGTCAAAGAAAGGCCCTTGGAAGCTGGGCATTCCGAAGGAATATTTTGGCGCGGGGCTGGACCCCGAAATCGGTGATGCCGTGCAGCAAGCGATTTCGTTTTATCAGAAACTCGGCTGTGAAATTAAGGAAATTTCCCTGCCGCACACCCAATATTGCCTCGATACTTACTATGTCATCGCGACCGCGGAGGCCTCGTCGAATCTCGCGCGCTATGACGGCGTCCGTTACGGTCATCGCGCCAAGGAGGCATCGGATATCGGTGACCTTTATTTCAAATCCCGCGCGGAGGGCTTTGGGGCGGAGGTCAAGCGGCGCATCATCTTGGGCACTTACGTGCTATCGAGTGGCTATTACGACGCGTATTACCTGCGCGCGCAAAAGGTCCGCACCCTCATCCGGCAGGATTTTCTCAATGCCTATCAGGAGGTGGATGCCTTGCTCACGCCCACCTCGCCGACCCCCGCGTTTAAGATCGGGGAAAAGGCGGACCCGCTCGCACTCTACCTTTGTGATATCTACACCATCGGCGTGAATCTGGCCGGACTGCCGGGCATCAACGTGCCGTGTGGGTTTACCCGGCAGAATCTACCCATCGGCATGCAGCTCATTGGCCAACCGTTCCGTGAAGCCGACCTGCTGGCCATTGCGCACGCTTACGCACAAGCGCACACTTGGAGTGCGCAACACCCGAAACTCTGATGAATTACGAAGCGGTCATCGGCCTGGAGGTGCACGTTCAGATCAAGACGCGGACCAAGATATTCACCCGGGTCGCCGCGGGGTATGGTCATGAACCCAACACGCTCACCGACCCGGTGGTGCTCGCGTTGCCCGGCGTGTTGCCGGTGATGAACAAGGCGGCGCTGGACGCGATCATCACGGCCGGTCTCATGCTGGGCTGCAAAATTGCGCCGGTGTGCAAATGGGATCGCAAGCAATACTTCTACCCGGACTCGCCCAAAAATTACCAGATCTCCCAATACGACCAGCCGCTTTGCCTCGGGGGTGAAGTGGAAATCGAGTTGCCCGGCACGGCGCGCAATGTGATGGGGGCGCACCAGAAAATTCCGCTGACCCGCATTCACTTGGAGGAGGATGTGGGCAAACTGAATCACGGCGCCACCGATTCATTGGTGGATTATAACCGGGCCGGCACGCCGTTGATGGAAATTGTCTCCGAGCCGGCCATGCACACGGCCGATGAGGCCTATGCCTATCTCACTTCGCTGCGGGCCACGATGATCTACGGCGGGATCTCGGATTGCGACATGGAGAAAGGGCAGCTCCGCTGTGATGCCAATATTTCCATCCGGCCGATGGGGGAGACAAAGCTGGGCACCAAGGTTGAACTGAAGAACCTGAATTCAATTTCGTTCGTGCGCGACGGCATTGCCCATGAAATCAAGCGGCAGCTGGCGGTGCTGGAACGCGGTGGCTCCATTGTGCAGGAGACCCGGGATTATGACGGCCAGACGGGCGCTTCCCAATCGTTGCGCTCGAAAGAAATGGCGCACGATTACCGCTATTTTCCCGATCCTGATCTCATGCCGGTGCAAGTGGACGAGTCCTGGAAGGCCCGCCTCCGGGCCACGTGTCCCGAGCTCCCCTTCGTGAAACAACGGCGGTTCAATTCGGAATACCAACTGCCTTATACGCTCACATCGGTCCTCGTTTGGGACCGGGCTTTGAGCGATTATTTTGAAGAAGCGGCCAAACTCAGCGGCCGGCCCCAAGCGGTGGCCAATTGGATCGTGAATGATTTGCTGCGCGAACTGGGTGCAGCGAAGTGCGCCTTGGCTGAAGCCAAGGTTCGCCCGGCGCATATTGCCGCATTGGTGATGCTGGTAGAAACGGGCGAGGTGCTGACGGCTGCCGCCAAGGAAATATTTGTGGCGATGTTTGCCTCGGGAGAAATGCCGGAGGTGGTGGCGGCACGCTTGAACCTCAAGGCCGCGCCAACGGATGCCGGTGAACTGGAACAGTGGTGTCGCGATGCAATTGCCGCCAGTCCGAAAGCGCTGGCGGAATTCAAAGGCGGCAAGGACAGCGCGATCAATGCGTTCAAGGGACCGGTGATGAAAGCCGCCAAGGGCAAGGCCAACCCAAAGCTGGTGGATGAAACACTGCGGCGCTTGCTGGCGGAGGTCTGAGATTTACCGCGTTGCTTGCATGGCGGGAACTTCGGGTTAGGCTTGGTGCATGAGCTCATTGAAATCCTGCACGCGGCGCGATGCGCTTAAAGTGATTGGCGCCGGGGCGACGCTTGCCGGTCTCGGTTTGTTTTCCAGCCGGACGGCGGCGGCGGCCCCTTCAGTCAGCGAAGTGGAATTGATGCAGCCGTTTGCCCTGCCACCGCTGGGGTTTGCCTATGCCGCGCTCGAACCTTATTTCGATGCCCGCACGATGGAGATCCACCATACGAAGCACCATGCCGCCTATATCGCGAATGCAAACAAGGCTTTGGCGGCTCATCCAGAGCTGCGCGGTTTAACCGCGGAGGCGATCCTCAAGGATTTGCACGCGATGCCGGATGCGATCCGGACGACGCTGCGCAACAATGTGGGCGGGCACGCCAATCACGCGTTTTTTTGGCAGACACTGGCCCCGCAGGGTGGGGGCGCACCGGCCGGTGCGCTCGGCGAAGCCATCACGCAGACCTTTGGCTCGTTCGACGAGTTCAAGGCCCAATTCGACGGCGCGGCGCTGAAGCGCTTTGGCAGCGGTTGGGCGTGGCTCAGCGTCAAGCAGGGCGGACTGGTGGTGCATTCGACGGCCAATCAGGATTCCCCCTGGTCGGAAGGAATGATCCCGCTGCTCGGACTCGATGTGTGGGAGCATGCTTATTACCTCAATTATCAGAACCGGCGCGCCGATTATGTCAGTGCGTTCTGGCACGTGGTAAACTGGAGCCAAGTGCAGGCCCGCTACGCGGCGGCGCCGCGGGCTTGATTGGCGGACAACAAAAAGCGCGGACCGCAAAGTCCGCGCTGGTCGGTTTCCTGAAAGGAAGTTTAGCGGGTCTTGGCGACTGCGGCGATCCGGCCGGCGGCAGGCGCGACGCCAAAGAACTCCACGACATGGCTGACGTTCTCGTAGCCTTGGGCGCGCAGCAGTTCTTCGGTTTTCTGGATCGCCGTCCGCAGATCATTGGCAGTGGCCGGGTCGATTTCATCGACGCGGTTGGTGCTTTTGCAAACCACATGATAGCGGTTCAATTCGCCGAGCTGGATCTGATACAAGCTGGTGCCGTTGAGGAAAAATGAACGGCGCACCAAACCGATTTCCTCGAACGCGGCCAAGCAACGATAGACGGTGACCAAATCACATGAACCGGCTGCGAGGTCGCCATGGATTTGTTCAATGCTGGTCGGCTGTCCGCGGCTGATCATGGCCGAAATAATGGCGATCCGTGGCTGGGTAATGCGCAGCCCGGCGGATTTAAGCTTGGCACAAGCCTGTTCAAGTGGTGCGGCGGCGCCCACGCTTGAGTTCGAGTCTGCCAAAGGATGGTTGGTCTGGGTCGATGCGATCATGTTGATAGGTAAGAAATGTGCGACCTGAGCTGCTTATGGCGAGTGAATTGTCGCAGTTGAATGGCTAATGAGGTAGGGTAAACTACCGGCGGAACGGTTTTGAAAATATGTAAAGTTGCGGACGATTGCAGCCTATGCTACCGAGTCTCCCATACGTATCATGCAAGACCCTGAGTTTACCGAAATCATCAGTCTCATATATAAGGAGGATCCTCGTTTTGACAAACGAGCCTACGGATTTATCCGCTTGGGTTTGGATCACACTGTCAAGGAGTTGCGCAAAAAAGATGCTTCGCGTAATACCAAATCGTTCCACGTTTCCGGTCCTGAACTGCTGGATGGCCTCAGAGCCTATGCTTTGGAGCAGTTCGGACCGATGACGAAGACGGTTCTTAATGCTTGGGGCGTCAAACGTTGCACCGACTTTGGTGACATCGTCTTCAATCTCATCGAATACAATGTCTTCAGCAAAACTGAGAACGACCAGCGTGAGGATTTTTCCGATATCTATACTTTCGATGAGGCGTTTGTTAAGCCTTTCCAGCCGGCGCGTCGGCGTCCGGCAGGTTCATCTGCGGCTGAGACGGTGGGATCGGCTTGAGCACAGCGGATTCCCCATTCACGTCTCCCTGCATGCCTAAAAGCAAATCTACGCGTTCGGACTTGGCCCTGCTCGAAGGCTTCTGGCGCGAACCTGTCCGGCGCAGCCTGCTGCCCAATGGCCTCACGCTGCTGCTCAAGCCGGATCGCAGTGCGGCGGTCGCCTCCGTGCAGGTTTGGGTGAAAACCGGCAGCGTGCACGAAGGCGAAAACCTCGGGGCCGGACTTTCCCATTACCTTGAGCACATGCTGTTCAAGGGCACGGCCCATCGCGCCGGTCGCGACATCTCGGCGACGGTGCAGGCGCATGGCGGAGATATCAATGCCTACACGACTTTTGATCGCACGGTTTACTATATCGATTTACCGTCCGCGGCCGTCGATACCGCGGTCGAACTGCTGGCGGATATGGTGCTGCATTCCACGCTGCCGGCCGACGAGGTGGCGCGGGAAAAGGATGTAATCCTGCGTGAGATTGCCATGGGGCAGGATGATCCCGACCACCGGTTGGGCGAGACCCTGTTCGAAACAACATTTCACGCGCATCCTTACCGCTACCCGATTATCGGGCATCGGGAAGTTTTTGCCGCGGTCACCCGGGAGGATTTGTGGGAGTATTATCGCAAGCGGTATGTGCCCAACAATCTCGTCGTCGTCGTCGTGGGGGATATCGATTTGGACGCGGCCGAGGCTTCAGTCGTCCGGCATTTTGGCGCAGCCAAGCGGGCGCGGTTGGCTCCGGTGCTGGTGCCCGAGGAACCGCGGCAGCTGGCCCCGCGTGCGGTGCATCGTTTCGAGGACGTGGAAATTTCCCGGGTTGGCCTGGCCTGGCAAATTCCCGGACTGACGCACCCCGACGCCGTTGTCCTTGAAGCGCTGGCCACGGTGCTGGGTGCGGGCGACAGTTCTTTATTGTGGCAGGAAATTCGCGAAAAAAAGGGCTTGGTGCACTCGATTGACGCCACGAGTTGGAATCCGGGCAGTGTCGGGCTTTTCTATATTTCATTCACCTGCGAGGCGGAGAAGCGCGACGCGGCGACGGCGGCGGTTTTGCAAGCTTTGGAGCGTTGGGGGCGACAAGGGTTCATGCCGGCATTCGTGCGCAAGGCGGTGCGTCAATTGGTGGTCGGGGAAATCAATACGCGGAAAACCATGTCGGGCCAGGCCTCGCGGTTGGGCGCGGCCGAAGTGGTGATCGGCGACCTGGATTTTAGCCGGACTTACTTTGAGCGCCTCGTGGCGCTCAAGCCGGCGGATTTGCAACGGGTGCTCCGGGGCTATCTGACGGCCGCGAATCTCACGAGTGTCTCACTGAATCCGAAAGCCGCGGCCGCGCAGCCGTTGGCTGCGGTAAAGGCCACGGGCGGCGGGACGGCACAATTTGCAGAGATCACGCTGCCCAATGGCGCGCGCTTGATGTTCCAGCCCGATCCCAGGCTGCCCAGTTTGCACCTCCGGCTCACCTGCTTGGGGGGACCACTTTACGAGCAAGCCGGCCAACGGGGGGCCACGACGCTGATGGCCACCTTGTTGACCAAGGATACCGAGCGCCGGTCGGCCGCGGCGGTGGCGCGGTTTATCGAAGAGGTGGGGGGATCGTTTCATGCTTTTTCGGGCAATAATAGCTTTGGCTTGGCGGTCGAAGTGCTCTCGGCCGATGCCGAGCGTGCGCTCGCGGTGCTGCATGATGCGGTGTTGGAGCCCGCTTTTCGACCGGCGTCATTTGCCTTGGAACGGGACGCCCAGCTCGCCGCACTGCGGCAGGATACCGACGACGTGGTGACCTTCGGCCGCAAGTTGCTGCGGCGGAAATTTTTTGGCGCCTATCCACTCGCCGTGGATGCCCAGGGCGATGAGGCGGGGGTGGCGGCCTTGCGGCCGCGGGATATGGTCCGGTTGCATCGGCGTTTATTGGTGGCGTCCAACATCGTGCTGACCGTGGCCGGTGATTTCACGCCGGCAAAGCTGCTGCCCAAGCTGAAGGCGTTTTTGGCCCGCTTGCCGCAAGGCAAGGCGGCGCCGCTGGCGACGGTCTTTGGCGGCGTCGCCGAGCACGGTGAATTTGTCGAAAAGCAGCAGCGCCAGCAGGCGGTGGTCTTTCAGGCTTATCGGGGACCGTCGGTGCACGCGGCGGATTTTTTCGTGAGCGAAGTCGCGGACGAGCTGTTCAGCGGCATGTCTTCACGGTTGTTCGAGCGCGTGCGCGAGGAGAAAGGACTGGCTTATTTCGTGCGCTCTTCGCGGGTCATCGGTTTGGAAGCCGGCATGTTCTTTTTCATGGCGGGCACCGCGCCGGATAGCGAAGGAGCGGTGCTGGCGGAAATCAACGCGGAGGTCGCGCGGGTGGCGGCCGGGGGCGTAGAGCCGGCCGAGTTGCTGCGCTGTCAAACCCGACTGAAGGCCGCACGGATCATGGGCCTGCAGACCAATGCCGCGCGTGCGGCCCAAGCCGGTCTGAACGCAATTTACGGTCTGCCGGTTAATGATTGGGTCAATCATCCGGCGCGCATCGATGCGGTCA
>JAGNQV010000125.1 GCA_017988885.1 Opitutaceae bacterium
TTCACGCTGGCCCGGCGTTTCTCGGCGCTGCTGCTGATCGGCGTCTATCTCGCCCTGCCGTGGATCCAGATCAACGGCTACCCGGCGGTCTTTCTCGATACGGCGGCGCGTCGCTTCCATCTCTTCGGTCTCACCTTGGCCGCGGAAGATCTCTGGCTGTTGTTTTTTGTCATCACCGGTCTGGGCTTCTCCCTTTTCTACATCACGTCGCTGTTTGGCCGCATCTGGTGCGGTTGGGCCTGTCCCCATACCGTCTTTCTCGATCACGTTTACCGGCGGATCGAACGCTGGATTGAAGGCGATGCCGTGCAGCGCCGCGCCCTCGCCGCCGCCCCGCTCAGCGGTGTAAAAATCCTGCGGCGCACCCTGAAACACGGTCTTTATCTGCTGGTTTCCGCCATCATCGCCCACCTCTTTCTCGCTTACTTTGTCTCACTGCCTGAGGTCTGGCTGATGATGGTGGCGGCACCTGCAACCAATTGGGGCTCGTTTGTATTCATGGCCGTCTTCACCGGCGTGCTCTATTTCAACTTTGCCTGGTTCCGGGAACAGTTGTGCATCGTCATCTGCCCTTACGGCCGCATCCAATCGGCGTTGATCGACGACGATTCTCTGGTCATCGGCTACGACGTGAAGCGGGGCGAGCCCCGCGGCCGGCCCGGCACCGAGGGCGTGGGCGATTGCGTGGCCTGCAGCCGATGTGTCCAAGTCTGCCCGACCGGGATCGACATCCGTCAAGGCCTGCAAATGGAATGTGTCGGCTGCACCGCCTGCATCGATGCCTGCGACGACGTGATGGAACGCTTGGATCGTCCGCTTGGCCTCATCCGCTATGATTCCCAGAAAGCCTTTGGCGGCGAACCCACTCGCTGGTTGCGGCCCCGCACGATCTTTTACGGACTGCTGCTGCTGATCGGCGCGAGTGTCACCCTATGGGCCCTCACCACGGTGCGCCCGGCGAGCATCGGCGTCACCCGCATCACCGGAGCACCCTACATCGTGTCGGCGGATTTTGTCCGCAACCAGTTCCTGATTCGCATCGTGAACAAACGCAACACCCCCGCCAGCTTCACCGTGCGGCTGGAACGCGCTCCCGCCGACCTGCGCCAGACCGGGCTCACCGCGCCCGTCGAAGTGCCGGCACTCGGCGAAATCGTGCAGCCGCTCGTGCTCCAGCAACCGCGGGCCGACTATCAGGGACCATTTGAATTTGAAGTGCGCATCATCGCCGCCGGGGAGGCGTATCATCTCGAGCGCAGCGTCGAGTTTCTCGGCCCCGATGCCCGCCTGCTGCGCGAGGAGGAGGAGGAAGAAAAAAATGCCGCCGCCCACGCCGCCAAACCGTGAACCCAAGCCGGCACGCAGCAGCCGCCTCTGGCTCGTCTTCGTGGCCGTGATCTTGTTGCAGCTCGCCGCCTGGACGGCGTGGCTCATCATCGCCTCGCAAAACAAAGTGGCGGAAGTTCCGCTCGTCACCGCGCCGCACCCCTGAGATGGAATTCGCCGCCATCAACTCCCCGGCCGCCGCCTTCGTCGCTGGACTGGTCACCAGCCTCCATTGTGCCGGCATGTGTGGTCCGCTGGCCTGCACCCTCATGCCACTCAAAGGTGACCGCGAAGACCCGCTCACGATCAGCAGCGTTTACCATCTGACCCGCCTGACCGGCTACGCCACGCTTGGTGCCCTCGCCGGCGGCCTCGGCCGCGCGCCACTCAACTGGCTCGGCAGCGATCTCCTGCGCTGGTTGCCTTGGTGCATGGTGCTGTTTTTTATCGCCATGGCGTTCCGCTGGGACCGTTACCTGCGCAAGCCGGTTTTCCTCGGCGGCCTGACCTTGCGCCTCAGCCAATGGACCCGTCGCCGTTCTAGGGTGCAAGCGGCCGCGGCCCTTGGCTTCGCCACACCGTTACTGCCGTGCGGCCCCCTCTACTTCATCCTCACACTCGCACTGGTCTCGGGCTCCGCGCTGCGTGGCATTGAATTCATGCTCGCCTTCGGCCTCGGCACCGTGCCGCTGCTCTGGCTCGCACAATCCCGCTTCCAATGGGTGCGGAGCAAACTCTCGCCCCTCTGGCTCAACCGCACCCGTCTGACCCTTGCGCTCATCGCCGCGGCCATCATCGGCTGGCGGTTGCGTGGCACCCTCGGCTTCAACGGTCCCAGTGTGGATAGCTTGATCTGCTTTTGAAATGCCTGCCGTCGCCCTCACTGCCTCGGCCGCGTCCGGCACCCCAGCCAACGGGCAGGACGCCACGCGCTCCCGCGCCAAACCCATTTGCCGGCACTGCGGGGCGCCCCTGCCTGACACCGCAACGGTGGCCACTGGTTTCTGTTGCGCCGGCTGCGCCTACGTGCACCGCCTCGTGCACGAACACGGCCTCGACGGTTATTACCGGATCAAGGATCCGCTTACCGCTCCCGCCGACTCCGCGGTTTTTCAACCGCGGGATTTCTCCTGGCTGACCGCCGCCCAGCTCCAAGCCGAACAGTCCGCCGGTGCCGGCGTCCCCGCGCTGATGCTAGAGGTGCAGGGCATCTCCTGCGCCGGCTGCGTCTGGCTGATTGAACGCCTGTTCCAACAACTGCCCGGCGCCCGCGACATCATTGTGAACGCCCAGCTCGGCCAGCTGCAGTTGCGCTGGTTGCCGGGGAAGTTCGATGCCACAGGCTTCGCGCACAAGTTGCAGACCTTCGGCTATCTCCTCGGCCCCGCCGGCGCCGACACCGGTGAACCCGAGAGTCGCGCCCTTGTCCGCCGCATCGGGCTTTGCACGGCCTTCGCGATGAACGTCATGCTCTTCACGTTGCCGGTGTATTTCGGCATGGAGCGCGATTTCGCCTACGCCCGGCTCTTTGGCACACTCTCGCTGGCCTTCGGCACACTCAGCCTGCTGGCGGGCGGCGGTTATTTTCTCGGGCGCGCCGTCCAGGCCCTGCGCGCCGGCACGGTGCATATCGATCTGCCGATTTCGATCGGCATCCTCGGCGCCTACCTCGGCTCACTCTATGGATGGCTCACCGAACAGGAGGCCTTCGTCTATTTTGATTTTGTGAGCGGTTTCATCCTGCTCATGCTCGTCGGCCGCTGGGCGCAGGTGACCGCCGTGGAACGCAACCGCCGGCGGTTGCTGGCCCAACAACCCAAGCCACGGCGCGTCGCGTTGCACGATGGCCGGACCATCCCGCCCGAGGAGCTGCAGACCGGAATGGGCTTTGTCCTTGTTTCCGGCCAAACGCTCCCGGTGGAATCGTTACTCGAGTCCGGTCCGGGTTCGTTCTCTCTCGCTTCCATCAACGGCGAAGCCGAACCGCAGATTTTCCAGACCGGCCAGCGGGTGCCCGCGGGCGCAGTCTGCCTGACCCAGACGGGCGCCCGGTTTTCCGCCCTGCAACCTTGGGCCGAATCCCTCCTCGCGGAATTACTGCGGCCGGCGGCCCGACCCAGCGAGCGCCACCGTTTTCTGGAACGCATTATCCGCGGCTACCTGATTGGCATCATCGTCATCGCCACCGTGGCGGGCCTTGGCTGGTGGCTGGGCACCGGGGACCTCTTGCGCACCTGGTCGGTGGTGACCGCGGTGCTCGTGGTTTCCTGTCCCTGCGCCATCGGCCTGGCCTTTCCACTCGCCGATGAAATGGCGACCGTCGCACTGCGTCGGCGCGGGGTGTTTGTCCGCGAGGAAGATCTTTGGAGCCGGCTCGGTCGTGTGCGCCGGCTGGTCTTCGACAAGACCGGCACCCTCACCCTCGAGACTCCGGTGTTGCGCAACCCTGAATCCGTCACCGCTCTTGACGCCCCGGCCCGCACCGCCCTGCACGTCTTGGTCCGTGATAACCCCCATCCTGCCAGTCAGTGCCTGCTGGAAAGTCTGCTCGCCGCGGGTCCCGTTCCGGTGGACAATGCCTCGGCAATCAGTGATCTTTCCGTCGCCGTGCGCGAAACCGTCGGCGCCGGCGTAGAGTTTGGCTCATGGGCACTCGGCCGGGCCGGCTGGCGTGATGCCGCCGCGCAAGACGACGCGACCGTGCTGACCCACGCCGGCCAGATCATCGCCCGTTTTTATTTCACCGATTCGCTTCGGCCGGATGCCGCCGCCGAAGTCGCCGCCCTCGCCGCCCGTGGCCTCGGTGCGCATATTTTAAGCGGTGATGCTCCGGCCAAGGTGGCCACCCTGGGCCGGCAATTGGGGCTGCCCGCGGCCCACTGCCTTGGCGGTTGCAGTCCGCAGGATAAAGCCGCCTGGTTCTCCCGCCCGGAAAACGCCGATGCGCTGATGCTCGGCGACGGCGCCAACGATAGCCTCGCCTTCGACCGGGCACTTTGCCGCGGCACGCCGGTGATCCATCGGGGAGTGTTGGAACAGAAGGCGGATTTTTACTATCTCGGCCGTGGCATCAGCGGCATTCGCGCTTTGTTTGAGGTCAACGCCATCCGCCACCGCGCGCAGACGGCGATTTTGATCTTTTCCGTCGTTTATAATCTGCTGGCCGTCGGGTTGGCCGTGGCCGGGCTGATGAACCCGCTGATAGCCGCCATTCTTATGCCGGCGAACTCGCTGCTGACCCTCGCGCTCGTCACCCTCGGCATGCGACGGGTGTTCTAAGCTTTAAAGTGGTGGTGGAGGCCGGATTCGAACCAGCGAACGTTAAAAACGAACAGATTTACAGTCTGCGCCCTTTAGCCACTTGGATACTCCACCAAAAACGGAACGCGCAAATTCGCGAGTCGCAGAGCCGAGTTCAAGGTTTTTTTAATCCCGGCCTTGCTTACTTTTGCCCCGCGCCTTGTCTGTCCCTGAATTGAGCGCATCCCCGTGAACGAACTGCTCGAGCACCCCTTCACCAACGCGGTCCTGCCCCATCTGCTCACGATCAGCGGCTTCCTGCTGGCGTTGTTCCTCATTGCCCGCCTGATGAGCGAAAAACGCCAGCCAGGCAACACGGTCGCCTGGTTGCTGGTCATCGTGCTCATCCCCTACGTCGGCGTGCCGCTTTACCTTGTGTTTGGCGGCCGGAAGCTCCGCCGGCTGATGGCCCGGAAAACCCGCCTCCACCCCACGCTGCCCGGCCCTGTAGCCCGTCTGGCCGCCTGCGCCAGCCGGCCCGTCGCCAGCACGCTCGTCGCGTGCGGCGCCTGCGCCCCCGTCGGGGGCAACCAGCTGCAATTGCTCACGACCGGGCAGGAGGCCTACGCCGCGCTCGAAACCGCGATCAATGCCGCCGAAAAGAACATTCACATCACAACTTTCATCTTGGGTCGGGACGATACCGGCCGCCGTCTCATCCGGCTGCTGGCGAAGCGGGCCAAAGCCGGCGTGAAGGTGCGCCTCTTGCTGGATTCCGTCGGCTGCATGTTCCTGAGCCGCGAGTTCTACGCTCCGCTCAAGAAGGCCGGCGGCGAGGTGCAGTGGTTCATGCCGGTCTGGCCTTTCACTTCCCGCGGCTCGGCCAATCTACGCAGCCACCGCAAGATCGCCGTCTTCGACCACACCACCGCCATCGTTGGCGGTCACAATCTCGCCCGTGAATACATGGGGCCCACTCCGTTGAAAAAACGTTGGGCGGACTTTAGCGCGGTCATCCAAGGCCCCGCCGCCATGTTACTCAACGAGGTGTTCATCGCCGACTGGTGTTTTACCAGCCGCCAGTCCGTAGACGTGTTGCACGCTGAAATCCCCGTCGAACTGGCCACGCGCGTGAGCGGTGACGCCGAGTTGCAGGTCATCGCCAGCGGCCCCGACGTGCCCGGCGATCCGCTCTACGAAGGCATCGTTTCGATGATCCAGGAGGCGGAAAAAAGCATCACCATTATCACCCCCTATTTCATTCCGGACGACGTGCTCCAACGCTCGCTGATCGTCAAGGCCCGCGCCGGACGCGAGGTCACCCTGATCGTGCCAGCCCGCTCCAATCATCCAATCACCGATTTCGCCCGCCGCTATTACGTGCGGGAGTTGCACAAGGCCGGCGTGAAAATCATGCACTACCAGCCCGGCATGATGCACAGTAAAGCCATCATCGTGGACGATACGCTGGCTCTCTTCGGCTCAGCCAACATCGACCTGCGCAGTCTCTTCGTGAATTTCGAGATCGGCGTGTTGATCCACAGTCCTGCCGAGGTGCAGTTGATGAAGGCGTGGGCGGATACGTTGATGCAGTCCTCCAAGCTCATCACCAGCGAACCCGTTCGCCGCTACCGCTGGCTGAGCAATATCCTCGAAGATCTCAGCCGGCTGTTCGCCCCGCTGCTTTAGTCCATCCACCCTTAGCCCGTCACCAGAATTAAACTACCTCTGATCCACTGTCCGAGGAATTTGGGCAAGCAATCTGCCTCCGTTGATTGCTTTCTATCAGCCCGGATCAGATCTAGACGCTCGGACCGCTGCCGCCCTTGCGCCAGCGCCTGATTCCAAAGGCGAGGAAAACGACCGCGCCACTGATCGCTGCGCTTGTCGCCGGCTCAGGGATGGCCGCCGCTGTGATGGAAATACTCGAGACCGAGCCTCCGACGTAGTTCTGACTGGGGAACACGTTCCCGAACCAGAACGTCACCGCGTTCGTCGTCGATGTGAACGTGGAGCCGTCGAGAAATGTCGGGACCGCCAACGCCGTGATCGCGTTCGGATCGGTGGCCGTGAGGGTGAGGCTCACTCCCACCGGCCGCGCTCCCGAGGCTATATCTGCACCAAATACCTGAGTCTGGAAGTAACTCCCTGAAGTTTTATTGAAGAGCTCCACATGAAACTGATCGCCCGGCTCGCCTACCCCTGCATCGTCGATCTGCACGCTAAACGAGCCGTTGCCGCCGGTCGTAAACGTCCCGGCGTAGACCGGACTCATCTCGGTCCCGATCAGAAAATCTCCAGCGGTGAGGAACTGTTTCGCGGCGTCCCGATTGTAGCGCAGTGTTGTCGCGGTGCTCTCAACCACCACGCCTTTCGTCGGATCAATCGAAAAGCGGAGGCGAAAGGGCATGCCGATCGAGAAAGTCGAGTGCACGGCGGTGTTCAGCGCATCCGTCGGGGCCGGAAAATTGAAATCCGAATAATAGGACTGAAGGGAGCCCGTGATTTCATATTGCAATACTTGGGCCGGCAATGGAGCAGCCAGTAAACCGGCAAGGAACGCGAAGAAGATACGCGAGGCGGCGTTGTGCATTGCGTGAACAAAGACGCCGAATCCTGATTCGTGCCAAGCTTAATATAATGAATGATTTACCAATCTACATTTGGCAGATTGCTAGGCCGATCTAGCGCAAAACCAAAAGGGTGGGCTTGCCCTAGTTGCTCGATAGTGAGTCAGGTTCAAGTCACAGTCTGCGATTTTCATAGGGCCCAGGTTCACTGCAAGTCATCCACCGCATGCGCCTCGATGTAGGCCTGAATCGCCTCGCGATTGGCCGCCACTCGCTGTTTCACGATTGGGCGCGATTTTAAGGCCTCAAGCGTCGGATGTGTCGGCGCAATCCCGATGGTGGCTTGGATCGTTTCAGGAAACTTCGCCGGACTCGCCGTCGCCAGCACCACACTCACCCGGTCGCGCGATAATTCCTTGAAAGCGCAGGCCGTGTGCGGATCGGCCACATAGCCGAAATCCTGATAAACCCGGCGGATGATGCCGGGGATTTCCGCATCCGTGCAGCGGGAGGCCGAGAATAGGCCGCGGTCAAAATTATCGAAGCGATAACCGCCCGCCTCGCGGAATGCGTGCATGATCTCCCGCACGCGCGCCGGATCCCGGCCGACGCTGTAATAAATGAAACGCTCAAAATTCGACGCCACTTGAATGTCCATCGAAGGCGCCAGACTCGGCCGCACTTCACCCATGCGGTATTCGCCCGTGGTGAACATCCGATGCAGGATGTCGTTCTGATTTGTCGCGATCTTAAAGCCTGCAATCGGCACACCCATCTGCTGCAGCATCCAACCGGCGAGCACGTTGCCGAAATTACCCGTTGGCACTACAAACTCCACCTGGCTCCGCTCCGCCGCCGGTAAACGCAGCCAAGCATAAAGATAATACACGCACTGCGCCAACACACGCGCGAGATTGATCGAATTCACCGCCGAGAGCCGATGTTTCAGCCGAAATTCCGCGTCGCTGAAAATCTCCTTCAACACTGCCTGCGCGTCGTCAAAGGTTCCGTCGATCGCCAGCGCATGCACATTGGTCGCACCGGTGCAGGCCATCTGCCGCTCCTGCAGCGGCGAGACCCGTCCGTCCGGATACAGGATGAAAATCGCCGCGCCCGGCTTGCCCAACAGCCCATGAATGGCCGCCGCCCCCGTGTCGCCGGAAGTGGCGCCCAGCGCATTGATCGTTTCGCCGCGCACCCGGCACTGGTGTTCGTAAAGATTGCCGAGCAATTGCAGGGCGAAGTCCTTGAACGCCAGCGTCGGGCCATGGAAAAGCTCCAGCACATGGGTGCGTTCATCCAGTCGCACCAAGGGCGCAATCGCCGGATGCGCAAACCGCGTGTAGGACTTGGCGACCAGCGAGCGCAGCACCTCCGCCGGCACGTCCGTGGCAAAAACCCGGAGGAACTCAAAGCAGAGGCCGGCATAATCGAGCTCTTCGAACCGCGCCAGATCACCGGAAAAATCCGGCAG
>JAGNQV010000126.1 GCA_017988885.1 Opitutaceae bacterium
CAGTCATCGAGCATTCGACAGTAGCCACTGCCCACAAAATGGCTAATCAATAGTCGCAGCCATTAGATGACCAACCAACCACTCCTGCTCTTGCTGATGATTGCCGCGAGCGTCTATGTCGCTCGCCTGTGGCGCGACGACCTCCGCGCCACGCGCTCCGGGCAACCTCATCCCCAAGCCCTGCCTGGTGCCACCCCTGCCAACTGCCGCGGCGTGCTCTATGCCAGCAGTGGCGCGCTGGTATTGCTGGTCTTGGAAACCGTTGGTGAAATCCAGCTCGGCATCGCAGGCGAACAATCCCACATGACCGCGCTTTTCGCCGTCTATTCCCTTTCCGCCGCCGTCATCGAAGAGCTGATTTTCCGCGGCTATCTCGTGGTTGAGCACCGCGGCACCACTTTGCGTTGGGCGGGTATCGTCGGTGCGTCGCTGCTTTTTGCCCTGCTGCACCCGTTCCTTTGGCAATGGGACGAAGGCTGGCGCTGGACGCCAGGCTTAAAGGGCTGGTTCAGCACCGGCATGGTCTTCCTCGGTTCACTGTGGTTTTATACCGCCCGCTTCGCCGCATGGAATCCCCACCGCTCGTTGCTACCCTGCTTTGCCGCCCATGCTTCAAAGAACTTGGGCGTCATCGTCATCAAGGCCGCGCAGGGATTTCTGGTCGGCTGGTGGTAGCAAGGAGGCCAATTCTGGCTCACTGCGTTAGAATACTCATGCCCTTAGCCGCACACATACAGTTGAAGCTAAGAGGCTGGCGCCGAGGTCATGAGACCGGAGGCCTCGCGGTTCCTGTCGAACTGGAGGCCGGCGGATCAATCGCGATGATCTTGCTGATTCGCAGCAATTTGGTGCCAAAGCGCTTTTGCGCGATCATTTCCAAGTGAAACGTCGCAGGCAAAACATCCTCTGTAATTACCTGATGCTGCCCTTCCCCACTGGTCGGACGCAGCTCCTGCGTCACCAGAATCTCCTCAAACATGCCATGCGAAAGTTGATACCGCAGGCGATCCTGCATCAGCTTACCCCGCTGGAGAAGAATCGCCGGAGTTTTCTCCAAGAGCCAGATCAGCGAAGTTCGGTGGGAGAGCACGATGCGGGGCCCGGGGCCCCGGGTTTGCGCCTCCCGCACGAGCCAAGTGAGCTCCTGAATACCCAGATTGGAATACGCGTGTCGGGCCAGTCGCGGCACGGTTCCGCCCAGCACAAAAATCAGAGCCCCGCCCATTGCCACGCGGGAAATCCACCCTTTCGCATCCATGCGGTTCAAGGCCACGGCGGCGAGAATCGCCAGCAGCACATAAAGCGGCAGACTAAAACGCGAAGCCATGGGATCATCTAAGTTCGCCCAGTAATACGCCATCACCATCCCCATGTTTCCCACGATCGCCGCCACAAACGGGGCGACCGCCAGCACATCGGGACGCCAACCGTCCAATTTAAGCCGGCGATGCCTTGTCATGCAGACACCCAGCCACATCAGGCCGACCAAACCGAGCACACTAAGATACCATGAGTTGCCCAGATTGATGTCTCCGCTGGAGAAAAAATTCCAAGCATGCCACAGATTGTCCGGCAAGTAATCGAAACTAAACCGGCTCGATCTTTCCTCGGTCAGCTCCCACATCCCCGGCGAGTTCGCCAGCACTTTGTGCTGCAAGGCAAAAGGCACCAGCAACAGCGGTGCCACCACCGCCGGCCACGAAAGCACCATCCGTTTGGCGCGCCACCAACCCAAAATCACGGCCAGCCCGCCGGCGCCGACAAACACCGCCGACTCGTAGCGCGACTGACAGAGTAATACCAATGCCAGGGCGAGCGCAGACAAGCGTAGCTCGTCCGGCTTTTCCATGTAGAGCAACGCCAGCGCTGCAGCGCCAAAGATCATCACCAAATTGGTGAGTTCCATGCCCGCACCCGTGGCATTCTGACCCAGCAGCGGCAACGTGCCAATCAAGACTACGGCCAACAATCCTGCGCGTGGACCGGCAAATTTGCGTGCCAGCCACCATGTCAGCCAAAGCAGCACCGGACAAAGCGCGGTGTTGACGAGAAAGGCGTTCCAGCGGTTAAAGCCAACGACATCGTGCAACAATGAAATCAGGAACGGGTAAAAAATGGGGCGCTTGTCGAAATAGTTGCTGACCGACAGAAAAACCCCGTCGATGTCATAGCCGCGCACCATCGTATCCGCCTCACGAAAGTAATGCAGGTTAAAGCCGGTCGATTGCAGCACGAACTCGTCATTCAGCACCTTGGCACTCAGCGGCTCGGAATTGAATGCCAACCAAGAAAAACCCGCAATCGCCACCGCCAACAACCACGCCTCGCGCCGCGTGACTGGGTGCGTTGCCGGCACCCGCGCCCGCCATAACCGGGCGAGCGCGACCAAAAATAACGAGAATGCCACCAGCATGACATAGTAGGCGTAAACGCTCACAATATGCTCTGCCTGCGCGACCGACGGGCCGATGAAACCCGCCCATACTGCCAGCGGCGCCACCACCGCGAACGCAAGCAGGCGTAATTCCGAAGCGGTCAGCGGACGGGTAACGGCGGCCTTGAAGGCAGCGAAGCTCATGCGGAGGGCGAAACACTCACGGAAGATTCTTGATGAAATTATCGAAATACTCCTGTCGGGCTTTTTCGCGCTCTGCCGTGGAAAGTTTTTCCATGGGCACTGGCTCCGGCAGCGATGGAGCCGCGGCGAGGCTCACCGCCAACACTCGGCTGATGCGCGAGAGCATGAGCGGAGAAAAGCGCCGCTCTTGCACTGTTTCGAGCGTGTAGGCCGCCCCCAGATCATCGTCTTTGTGCACGATGGCGCGACCAGTATCCGCATCGATATCGAATCGCTGGAAAACGTAAATGTCGGTAAAACTGTGGTTACGCAGATTGAACTCAATGACCTCCTTGCGATTCAGCGCCTGCAGGATCGGGGTCGAGGAAACTTCGTGCGTAATCCAAATGATGGCATCGTTGTCAATCACGAGGTAATCACGGTCCGGATGGGCCGCGATAAATTCTCGGCGCCAAGCCACTTCGAGCCCCGGGTGATAGGTCATCGTGTAGGCATGCCGCGCCATCGCCGGGATGGAACAGGCGGCTAGTGCCACGACGAGTGCACCCACGAGCCAGCGCCAGGCACGGCCAGCCCGATCAAACTGGGTGATGACCACTACGACCGCCAGCGCCATCAAAAGATGCAGCGGTAGACTGAGCCGGCGGATCACCGGGTCGTCGAACTGACCCCAAAAATAGCACATCATAATGCCGAGCCAGATGGCGAAGCCGGTGGCAAAAACCGCCAAGGTTACGGCCGCAGCGGGTTGATCCTGCGGCTTGCGCAACACCCGCAAAGTCCACAAGGCGAGAAACGGTAGGGCCAGCACCCCCAACGCTGATAGCACCAGTGAGTTGGAAGCATTTCCGCTCGTATCGAACAGGAAACTCAGGGCGTGTCCGAAATTCGCGATGATGTAATCCGGCGAGAAAACCTGAGTGTATTCCGAACGGCTGGCCAGCTCCCAAGAAGAGTCGCGCACGCTGAACACCCGATGCTGCAGGGGATACATGAGCAGAAGCAAGGGCACGGCGACCACCGGCCAAGAAAGCACCACGCGGCGCTCCAACCACCAACCCCACAAAATCAGCAGCGCCACCGGCAGGAGGAAAACCACCGATTCATAGCGGACCTGCGCCAGCAGCACACCCGCAAGGCAAAACGCCGTGAGCGTGTCGTGGTTGCGCTGCTCCAACCAACGGATGCCCAGCCAGATGGCGGCCGCCAGCATGGTGAGATTCAGCAGTTCGAAACCGGCACCCGTGGCATTTTGCGCCAAGAGCGGCAACCCGGTCAGTAACAGCACCGCGACAATGCCTCCGCTCCGACGGTTGCTCAGCTTTTGCCCCAAAAGATATACCAGCCCAAGAAAGACAAAGGTCAGCCCCGTGTTAAGAATCCACGGATTCTCGGGGCGATAGCCGATTCCGTCATGCAACAGCGAAACAAGGAACGGAAAGAAAAGCGGCCGCTTGTCGAGCTGCCCGTCGAGCAGCTGGAAATACCCGATGATGTCATGCGCCCGCATTGGCACCAACGCCTTCTTTTCCAGATGCATGGTCATCGAGGTGCCCAACAGCATGACTTCATCCATGAGCACCTTGAAGCCATAGGCTTCGTGGATAATCAGCACCAAGCCGCACCCGGCCACCACACCCCACGGCCAGCGATTTTTGGGCTCTTGCCAAGCCGCTGTAATTCCGCCCTTGAGCCCCCGCCACAGTGCCCAGACAAAAAGTGCAGTCGTGAGCAGCATCATCCAGTAACCACCATAGATCACCAATTGCAGCCCAGTCTGCGTGGGTATCGCCCAAAAGCCCAACAGCACAGCCAGCACGGCGGTGAGCAAGGCCAGTTGCAGTTTCCGATCACGCATTAGCTCGCGAAAAAATGACATGGGGAAAAATTAGGATGTGTAACTGACGAAGACTCCACTACTGCAATAAATACAGCGAAAAAAAAGCCGCCCATGCGAAGCATGGACGGCTTGAAAGATAACGAACGCGACCGATTAAGGAGCGTAGGTGATCGTGCGAGCGCCAGCAACACCAGCGATGGTGATGGCGATACCCTGGGTGAAGCCACCGGGATAGGTCTCTTTGGCCACCGTGTTGACGGCCTTCACATACTTGTCGGAACCAACCAAGTCCGACGAAGCAACGGTCGAAACACCGTTTTCGAGGAAGTATTGGTCAGCACCGGCCGACAGCTGGCGGGCATTGTTGAGCACCGCTTTGTCCTGTGAGGACTGACGGACCTTCTGGAACGCAGGAATCGCCATCGCGGCCAATAGACCGATGATGACGACTACGATCATGATTTCGACGAGGGTGAAACCCTTTGAAGCGTGGTTTTTCATGGATGTGACGAGTTATGTATTTATTATTTACGAAACGCTCAAATGCGAGCAGTGATGCAATCAGACGTCATTAAAGATTTAAAACAAGTTCAAAAATGTGTAAAATATCCGGCGGACGATTCCCGCTGAAAGATTTATCCGCTACAAGGTGTCGGCGCACGGAAACACCATCCATTTTCATATAAGTTATATAACTAATTACTGTATAATATTTTACGAATATATTCTTAACTCATTTTTTGCCCAAAAAAAGCCGCCCATGCGAAGCATGGACGGCTTGAAAGATAACAAACGCGACCGATTAAGGAGCGTAGGTAATCGTGCGGGCACCTGCGACAGACGAGATGGTGATCGCGATACCTTGGGTGAAGCCATCAGGATAGGTCTCTTTCGCCACCGTGTTGACAGCCTTCACATACTTGTCGGAACCAACCAAGTCCGACGAGGCAACGGTCGAAACACCGTTTTCGAGGAAGTATTGGTCAGCACCGGCCGACAGCTGGCGGGCATTGTTGAGCACCGCTTTGTCCTGTGAGGACTGACGGACCTTCTGGAACGCAGGGATCGCCATCGCGGCCAATAGACCGATGATGACGACTACGATCATGATTTCGACGAGGGTGAAACCCTTTGAAACGTGGTTTTTCATAGATATGACGAGTTATGTATTTATTATTAACGAATGCCCGAAGGTGAGCAGTGATGCAATTAAGCATCATTAATAAATTTAATCCAAGCTAAAAGTAATATTTCACACTCAAATATCATTTACGGAACCAATCTGCCGGTAATTTGACAGAAGGCCAAATTTTGGAGGCTACGATTTGTTGCTCGCCTTTCCACGTGGCGAAGTCCTCGGTGTAAATTTGTTAAAAACTTAATCGATATAGAAAATGCAGTTCCGCTCAGGCCCGAAATATAAATATTACGCAACTGCCAGAAGGATAGTTGGATTCGTTTTCATTTTAGGATCCTTTGGGACCGAAATTAGTAACGCCGCCGAGCTACAACTAAGCAACGGCGATCACCTCACCGGTGAGGTCATCCGCCGTAACGAAGGGAAGATCTATTTTCATTCGACCATCTTGGGCGATTTGATCGTGGCTGAAACCGACGCCGTAATCATTGAGATTCCAGAAACTCCGGTTGAAAGCCTCACTGGGCTACCACCAGCCATCGAACAGGTAAAACTGCGCGACGCGGACCCCAAAAAACCAGCTCTGGCCAAGTCAACACCATCCCTTCAAGCTAAATGGAAACGTAAACTGGAGTTCGGCTATCAAACCCAAAGCGGTCGCCGGGAGGTGCTTAATTACTCGGCGCGCGGGGTAGGTGAACGCACTAAGGGCCCTGACACCTTTCGCCTCAGTGCGCGTTATCTCTACGGCGAGAGCGCCGGCGAGCTCACCACCGACCGGCAGGACGCCAGCTTTCGCTGGCGCCACGAAATTTCCGAACGCATCTTTGGCCAGGCCTTGACGAGCTACACCAGTGATCGCGTCACCAAGATCGACCTCAACGTGGAGCAAAATGCCGGCCTCGGTTACAAATTCCTCCAAGGCGAACGCCAGAAGGCCACCATGGGCGCTGGCGTGACGATGCAATACCGGGAAGCCGAAGGCATCGAAAAGGGCCTCAGCTACCTCGGCGAACTGTTCCAAGATTATACCTACAAAATCAACGGTCGCCTGACTTTCCTCCAAGACTTGAACGCCCTCTACTCTCCGGACGGACGCACCCGCTCAATCACCTCCACGACCGCCGCGACCATTCTCGATACTCAAGCCGAGAACTACAAACTGCGGCTGAACGGCACGCTGCAGGGCAAGCTCAGCGAACATATCTCGCTCAACCTGCGCTACGAATACGAATACGATAACGCGATTTTGGAAAAGGAAAGCCGCACCGACACCCGCGTGACCAGTTCGCTAGGTTATTCGTTCTAAGATCTCGCGCTCGACCTAACGTCGTTCGCGAAGACGGACGAAGTCTACTTCGCCTTCTTGGCCGGCTTTTTCTTCGCCGGTTTCTTCGGTTTTGCTTTTGTCGCGGCCCGTTTGCGCGGCGGCTTGGGCGGCACAGGCACGGCCAGTAGTTTTGCCACTGACACCTCCACAGCATCCTTCCACAGCGACTCCAGCTTGTATTTCTTGCGGTTCTCGGGCGTGAACACGTGCACCATCACATCGAAGGCATCCACGACCATCCAACCGCTCTCCTGCACGGCATCCATGCCCAAAATGCGGGTGCCCGACGCATCAATCACCTTCTCCAGCTCAATCCGCAGCGCGCGCAGGTGCGGCTCGGAGGTGCCAGTAGCGAGCACAAGGTAGTCTGTGATCGAGGACTGCTCGCGCACATCGAGCACCCGCAGGTCGCCCGCTTTCTTATCATCAAGGGCGCGGGCGCAAAGTTTAACCAGTTCGAGGGGAGGCAGGGTGTGGGCGTTCATCCGTTGTTTTCTAGATAGAGGGCATTTTCCCGGATATATACAATCGCCTTGTGCGGGACAAAATAATCCAGCGACAAATGCTGGCGCACCCGGTCGCGCAGCTCGGTGGAATTAATCGCGAGCAGATGACCGTCGCAACGATGCAACCTCAGACCGGGAATCTCCTGCGGCAGCCGGGCTGGATGACCCGGTCGTTCGAGGAAAATGAACTCAATCAGCTGCGCCAGTTCCCCAATATCCTTCCAAAGGTGCAACTTCGGCAACTGGTCGCCGCCAATGATCCAGTAGATCTGGTCATTGGGGTAGAGCCGGAGAAAATGCCGCACGGAATCAATGGTGTAGCTGATACCGCCCTTGCGCAGCTCGTAGTCGGACAGCTCAAAACGCCGGTCCCATTCCGTCGCCGCGCGCAGCATCGCCATGCGATCGTCCGCGGTGGATTGCACATCGTTGGACTTGAGCGGTGCTTGGGCGGCGGGCACGAGGATTACCTTATCGAGCTGGTATTGCTCAAACGCATCCTGTGCAGCCATGAGATGACCGAAATGCACCGGGTCGAAACTGCCGCCGAGAAATCCGATTTTCACCGGCGCGCAACGTGCCCGCCGCCTGTCCCGTCGGCAAGATTCATTATTTCCGAGCCGGACCGGTCTGCCTCAGCTCGTCTGCCAGAAATGGCAGCCCTCATCCAGGCTGACCGCGGGATTGACGCTCGCCCGCACGCGCTTGAAAGTTTGTCCGCATTGCCCAGGTGGCGGAATGGTATACGCATCGGACTTAAAATCCGTGACCTGTAAAGGTGTGTGGGTTCGAGTCCCACCCTGGGCACCAATTTTCTTTCCGCTTCGGAAAGAAAATTGCCCGCCGTAGGCTCGGCGAAGGCGGGCCAAACGCCCCGCCTCTACCCCTTCAGCGGCACCCGGAACTTCCGCTCGCCCGCATTGCCGCGCAGGTAGGCCGCATGACTGCAATGCGCGGCATCGGTGAACCCACGCCGCCAGCGCGGCACACCGTGGATGTTCGTCGCGGGATTGCGCAGCTTCACCGGCAGACCGCGTAACTCAACCTCGATGGCCTGCCCCGTGATCGTCACCACTGCAAAGTCGTGCGGAAATGACGCCGTGCCCGACGCCACGCAGTGCCGCACTCCACGCCGCTGGATCATGCCGCTCAGATGCAAGTGTCCCGACAAGACCAGCCGCACGGCGGCGCCGTGTTGGTCGA
>JAGNQV010000127.1 GCA_017988885.1 Opitutaceae bacterium
AACCTGCGGCCCCGCTCACCTTTGACCTGCCGGTTGATTTGATGGACAAGATCGAGGTCTGCCGGAAGACCCTCGGGCTTTCCACGGCGAGCGAGGTCATCCGCACCGCCATCAGCCGCTTTGATTTCTCCAAGTGCAAGCCCGTGCACGTGGCACGCCGGCAAATCTCCGTCCGTCTTTCGACGGAGCAACGGGCGACGCTCAAACGGCAGGCCCGGCTCAAGGAAGTCAGCGTCGGCGAGTTGCTGCGCTTGGCCATTGATGGCCTGCAGACCAAGTCGGCGAAAACAGCCAAGGCCAAAAAGTAGCGCTGCGGCGTCGCTTGGGATAGTGGGGCGAAGCAGGAAAAGCTGCCGGAGCGGGAGCTTGCCATCGCCACCACCGTTTCATTTTAGTGAGCGTGCATATCATGACTACGCTGCTGCCGCTCTCCACCTGGGCTCGTAACATATCGCCATCTCCGACGCTCGCCGTCGATGCCAAGGCCAAGGCCCTGCAGGCCGCTGGCGAGGACGTCTGCAGTTTCGCCGCCGGTGAGCCCGATTTCGACACGCCCGAGCACATCAAGGAGGCTTGCATCATTGCGTTAAAAGCCGGCAAGACCAAATATGCGCCGACGCCTGGCATTGAGCCGTTACGTCAGGCCATCGTGGAGCGTTATGCCGTGGAATACGGACTGAAAGCCGTGCCGGCGCAGGTTATCGTTTCCCCGGGCGGCAAGTTCAACTGCTACCTCGGGATTCTCGCGACTTGCTCACCGGGTGATGAGGTCATCATCCCCGCGCCCTTCTGGGTGAGCTATCCTGAAATGGTGAAACTGGCCGGCGCCACGCCGCGGTTTGTGCTGTGTGACGACCGGACGGGGTTCAAACTGACGCCTGCGCAGCTGACCGCCGCGATCACGCCACGGACGAAGCTCCTCGTCCTCAACTCGCCCTCGAATCCCACCGGCGCGGTTTATACCCGTGATGAGCTCGCGGCCCTCGTCGCCGTCGCGGTGCAACACAATCTCTACATCCTGTCCGACGAGATGTATGAGCACCTCATCTACGACGGGGCCAAGCCCACTTGTATCGCCACACTTTCGCCTGAAGCGGAAGCCCGCACCATCACGGTCGCGGGTTTCTCGAAAACCTACGCCATGACCGGCTGGCGCATTGGCACCACGCTCGCACCGCTGCCCATTGCCAAGGCAATTTCGGAATTGCAGAGCCAGATGTCGTCCAACGTCACCACGTTTGCCCAATACGGCGCACTCGCGGCCCTGAAGGAAAAGGAAAAGACCAACGTAGCCTTGGCCGTGATGCTCACGGCTTTCGACCGTCGCCGCAAAAATCTCCACACTGAACTGAATAAGATTCCCGGAGTCAGTTGTCTGCTGGCGCAAGGTGCGTTCTACCTTTTCCCGAACATTTCAAGTTTCGGCCTGAAGGATACGGAGTTCTGCGGCCGGCTGCTGGATACGGAGAAAGTTGCGGCGGTGCCGGGCAGTGCTTTCGGCGCCGAAGGGTATCTCCGGCTGAGCTACGCCACGAGTGATGAAATCATCGCGAAAGGCGTCAGCCGTTTGGCGAAATTTTGCACCAGCCTGCGGAAGTAGTGCAAGGGTGACGGCGAAACCGGGCACGTGGGATCAGCGCGGCGATTCTGATTGCGCCGGCGAGCCCTTGCCGCCGGTTTGGAGCCATGGGCGCCAAATATATTCCGAACATCAAAGACCTGAAGGCCAATCAGCGGTTTCTCCAAAAGCAAAGGGCGCTGCCCAAGACCGGCAAAGCACTCCCGCCGCAGCCGCCAAAATCGGACAAGAAAGTCTGACGCCACGAGCCGCGGCGCCGGCTGTCACCGTGACAAAGTCGAGCGGCCGTGCAAATTTTTATACGCGAGGACGGCAGTAACGCTGAACACAATATGCGTGAATAAAGTCACCCCATTCCGGCCTGATTCAAACCACGGGAAGATCGCGGTGAAACCGTAGAAATTCAGTCCGTAGAGGCCGGCTCCCAAAATTACAGCCATCAGAACCGCCCAGCCCGCGCGCCACGCCTGCGTCAACCAGCCCAGTGCACCAGCGTAAATCACCGCCAACACGATATCGATGGCGAGCGCCACTAGGACGATCTTCAGATCGAAGGTCGCAGGCGGCGGGAGCACTCCGGGGCCAAGCACCATGGCTGCAATCATCCGCGCTGATCCCCAAGGGCTGCCTCCGCCCACCAAAGGAATTAGCAGTATTTCCAGTCCCTGGAACACCAAGCTGGCGATCACGCCGGCCCACAGTGCCGGTCCCAAGGCAAACCGCTTGTTTTGCTCCGTTACCACCGTTGGCTTATTGGGGTTTTCCATGGTGATTTCTCGTCTTGGGTTTTGTCAGGCGCAACGGCTGCGACCGCTTGGAGTAAAGTTGCCGGAGTCAGTCAGTGCAAAGCCATTTTTGCCCGAAAGTCCGCCGTCTCATCGCAGCCATGTCTCCTCCCTTGCACCGGTTTCACCAATTGTCAGGATTGCTGTAATCCCCTGCGCCAATGCCCAATCCCATTCTGATTATCCGTTCCACTTCACTGCCACTCGAGACAGTTTGCCAACGCCTCCCGGAAGTCGCAACCAGTCATAAGTTCGGGGTGCAGGCCGTGCACAATTTGCGAGAGAAAATGGAGAGCAAGGGCGTGCCATTTGGCCGCGAGTGCAGGGTGATTGAAGTTTGCAACCCACGCCACGCCCAAGTCGTCCTTAATCAGGATATCGAAATCTCTGCGGCGCTACCGTGCCGCATTTCCGTTTATGAAGAGGACGGTCGGACGGTGTTGGCCACCATCAAGCCCACTGCGCTGCTCACGATGTTTAACACCCCTGGGGCCGCCGCCACGGCCCAAGAGGTTGAAGACGTGATGGTGCGGATCATGGAGGAAACCTGCACGGTCTGAGTTAACGACGCGGTAGATGAAGCGGATCTCGCTTAATACCCACGGAGGCGGTCGCCTCGAAATACACGGCAGCATGGCGGCGCGACGCATTTGGGTGATCTTGGGCCGGGAGAATTTTCGCCAGGATGATGCCTTGATTGCCCGGCTCATTAATCATTTCGCCGGAAGTGGTCGCACAATCCTGCGTTATGAATCCCATGCCGTAGTCACCACCCGCCTGATTGATCGCAAATGTTTTGGTTACCTGCCATTCTTCGTGCGCCAAGGATTGAAGGCGATCCTGCTGTTGGCTTTTCCTGCGCGCTGGCGGCACTATTCTTCCCGATACCGGGCGGAGCAAAATTCCATCGCATACCGCACGCACTCGTTGCGTGAACTCATCCGGTTTTTGGGGCCGGAAAAGGAAGTCGTATTACTTACACGGTCGGCGGGTGGCCGGGTGGCAACAATGATTGCGGATCAAGCCGGCGTCAAAAAGGTGGTGTGTTTGGGCTACCCTTTCAAGCACCCGGATCACGCGGCGGAACCCGAACGCTACATTCACCTTAAGAATTTACAGACACCGCTGTTGATCCTCCAAGGCAAACAGGATGCCTATGGTGGCTACGCGACCGCTGGTTGCTATCCACTGGGCCGTAACACGAGGATCGAGTGGATCGATACCGACCATGGCTTTAACCTGTCTGAAGTGGAGTGGGGGCGAATTTTAAATCTGATCGACACCTTTATTTAACGCGCAATGAAAATTGCAGGCGGTGCGTAACGAGGCGGTGCGCGCGAGCTGCATTTGAGCCCGTTGGCAGTTTGCGCCGCTGCCTGGACAAAGTGGCTTCAGGGAGTTGCGCCGGCGAGGGTGACGTCCCGCAGGAAGCGGCTGTCCATGATATTGTTTGGCCAGTGCTGCACGCTGGGATCGACGAGTCGGACGGTGCTCGAAAATACCAGCGGCGCGAGCGGGGATTCGTCCCGCAGGATACGGTCCATTTCGGTGTAGAGGCGGTGCCGTGCCGGCACCGCAAAGGTTTTGAGCGCTTCCTGATAGAGCGCATCAAAGCGCGCGTTGCTCCAGCCGGTCTGATTGTAGGAGCCGTCTTTGAGAAAGAGCTCGAAGTAGTCGGTGGGCTCATTCGCGAAGGGATTCCAGCCTGACCGGGCGATGTCGAAAGTGCCCTCGCGGCGCGTGTCGAGAAACACCTTCCATTCCTGGTTCACCAACTCGACGTTGATGCCGAGTTCCTTCCGCCACATCTGCTGCAGGATTTCGGCCACGGCCCGATTGCGATCGAGGGTGTTGTAGAGATAGGTGATGGGAGGAAAACCCGCACCACCCGGATAACCGGCGGCCGCCAGCAAGCTCCGCGCTGCAGCGGGACCTTCGGTGATGAGAATCACGGGTTGGTAACCGCCCATGCCCGGTTGACTGAGCGAGTGGGCGGGAGTGAAACCACCCTGATAAGCGGCCTTGGCCAGAGCCTCCCGGTTGATGGCCGCGGAAAACGCCCGGCGCACCCGCGCGTCGTTGAAAGGAGGCCGCCGGGTATTGAAGACAATAAAGCTCACGCCGATCCGGGGTGTGATCTGCAATGCAGGATCCTTGTTCGCCTCGTAAACGGCGACCTTGGACGAGGGCAGGGAAGTCGTGGCATGCAACTGGCCGGCGCGAAAGGCCCGCTCTTCGGTGTCCAGGTTTTCGATCGGGTAAAAATTGATCGTGTGCAGCCACACCTTGGCATGATCAGGATGGTAAGGATTCGGTTTGAGGACCACGCGCACGTTGGGCGTCCATTCGGCCAGTTGCATTGCGCCGTTGGTCACCATCACATCGGGTCGCGAAAAAGCCCGGTTGTTGCGCAAGCGGCCGCCCGTGGCATCGAGCGTCGGCAGGTGCACCGGCACCCACGGATAAGCGATGAGGTTTTGGATGAACACGACATTGGGCGCGGACAGCGTGATGACGAAGGTGTGGGCATCAGGCGCGCTGAAGCCGAGTTGTTGCGGGTCGGTGAGCTCGCCGTGCAGGAACGCCGGCACGCCCACGACGCTGTTGGCCCGGGCGGCAAATTCAGCCGCTAAACGCGGATCCACGACCCGGCGAAAAGATTGGAGAAAGTCGTCCGCCGTGACCGGATCACCGTTGGACCAGCGGCGATCCGTGCGCAGGTGAAAAGTATAGGTAAGGCCGTCTGGTGAAATATCCCAACTACCGGCAGCGGCGGGCACGAGTGCCAGGCCATCCGCACCGCGTTCAATCAGAGGCTCGTAGATTTCACTCAGAATGGCACTCTCGGCTGAGCCGGTGTTGATGTGCGGATCCAGCGTGGCAGGCTCAATGCCATTGCCGACGTGAAGCGCCCGTTCGGTATAGGCGCGATCGACGAGGCGTCTGGCCCGGTCGCAACCGGTCAGCGTCGCGCACACCAGCAGAATGGGCAGCAAGTGTGGGCGAACGGTGCGGATACGGCAAGAGAGCTTCATGAAAATAGGCTGGGCGATGCTGAAAATCAGCGTGCCGCCGCGAGCCACGAATCCGGAAATACTCGACGGTGCAGCACTCACGCCGGCCAGTTCAATGGCTGGAAAACGCACCTTTCCCAGCATAGTTTTGGCGTAAAGTTGCTGGCGTTGTCTTTCGAGGGCAGGAGAGAACATGCGCACGGGCATCGCCGCATGTCCGCACAAATACGCGATACAAATTACACGAATCCATCAAGGCTGCAGCGTAGTGAAACCCGAACGAGGTTTGGCGCCGGGCATCGCTCAGAAACGAACTTACGTTTGAGCCTTGCGACCATCGGTTGCGACTCCGGGCGGGTTTTCGCCTGTGCCGACCGCGGTCGTGATCACCACTTGAAGCGGCTTCGTCGTTTCCAGATGCACGTCGCGTTGCGGAAACGCCATGACGATCTGTTCCCGGCCAAAAACCTCGGCGATGAGATGCCGCAGTTCATTCTCGGTTTCCAAGCGTTCGTCGATGCTGGTCCAGAAATAGACATCAAAGATCAGCGAACTGTCGCCAAAGTCGGCGAATCGCACCAGCGGCTTTGGTTCGATTTGCACGGTTTTGACCCGGGGAAGCACGCCTAGCAACAGCTCCTCCACCCGGCGAGTGGGCGACCCGTAGGCCACCCCGACACGAATATTCTGGCGCACCACCTCGTCCGACAGGGTCCAGTTGATGACGGGTTGCTCCAGCAGCCGGCTGTTCGGCACGATCATGTGGGTGTTGTCGAGTGTCCGCACGATCGTGCTGCGGGCGCCCAACCGCTCGACCGTCACCCGGCGGCCGTCGATCTCGATCACATCGCCCTGATTCACCGGCCGCTCGATGAGCAGGATGATCCCGCTGATGAAATTACTGATGAGGTTCTGACTGCCAAAACCGATGCCGACGGCGAGCGCCCCGCTTACGACTGAAAATTGCGTGAGGGAAAGGTGGAAAAGATTGAAGGCCACCACGAGCACGATGACGAAAAGCGCATAGAACCACAGCGACTGCCAGGCCGCGCAGCGCCCGGTGTTCATGCCGAAGCGCTTGAAGAGACGGCGGGACAGTTGTTCGCTCACCCAGTGCGAGGCATAATAACCGAACACCACGAGCAACAGGACCGTGAGGATCGTCTTCACCCGCACGGGCTGGTCCTGCACCGCAAAGATCTCGTAATTCCAGGCCGCCACGACGTTTTCACGCGCAAGCGCGGTGGTTTCTTGCCACGAAAACAGCTTCACCCGTGCCCCGATTTCTTCCTGCAGCCGGCTGCGCTCGGTGCGGAGCTGGTCGAGATCGGCCAGCTCGGTCTGGCTTAGCAGGATCCACGGCGTCAGCCGTTTCATCCGCTCTACTTTCCACGCCAGCGTAATTTCACTGCCGGCCGTTGGCTGGGTCAGCTTGCCCTGCCAGTCCTGCAATTCGCGCCGGCTACGCATCAAATCCCGCATACCACGGCGGCGTTCGTGTTCGAGCCGTTCCAGATCCGCGTGGTTTTCCCGGGCGAGGGCGCGCAGCTCCGTTGCGGTCATCTCGCCCGCGAGCACGCGGCGGCGTAATGCGGTCACTTTTGCTTTTTCGGCGATCTGCTCCTGTTGCGCGGTCAGCACACTGAGCGTGAGATTGATGGTCTGGCGATTGGCGCGGTGCGCCTCCAGCTCGTCGGCGGTCTTTTCATTCGCGGCCCGGCGCTCGGCGGCAATCACCTTTTGCGTCGCCGTCTCTGCCTCTGTCTTCGCCGCGGCAATGGCCAGGTCGAGCTCAGCACTGCGCTTCGGTTGCAAGTCCGGGGACGGCGCCGCACCCAGCGTGAGATTTTCCCGGAGCCAGGCCAAACGCGGACGCAGCAGCTTTTGCTTCGGGTCGAGCAGCGATTGCTGTTGCTTCAAGGTCTTCAACTCCTCTTGCCGGAGGAGCACCGTCTCCTGCGCCAGCCGGCACTCGAGTTCCGCCAGCCGCAGATTACCGGGACCCTTGCCCGTGGTTTCAGGGGCGCCGACGGTTCCACGCACCGCGCGTCGCTCCCGTTCCTTGTCTTCCAGAATGTCCTCCGCCTCCTGCACTGTGGTTTCGGCATTGGGCAGGTCGCGTTTGAGTCTCTCGGTTGCCTGCTCGAGTGTGTCACGTTCCGTATAAAGCTGATCAAGCAGTGCGAGATCGTAAGGGGGTTTGAAACTGGCTTCAGGCGGCCGTTGGTTGCGGGTGCGTTCTTCGATCTCGACCGTCTCGACCGCAAGGTCCGCCGCCTGTTGGCAGATGCGTTGCTGCTCTGCGAAAATGGCATCGATGCGTTCCAGTAGGGCGGTTTCCTGCGTGAGAGAACGGGCTGCGTCCGTCGGGACCGTTTCCGGCAGCTTGGCCAGTTCCTCGCGCGTCGTCGTGATTTCCGTTTGGAGCAGCGCCCGACGTGCGGTGATGGCGGCGACTGACCACTCGCTTTTTTCCGTGGGGACCGCTGGCGTCGCCGCTCCGGGGATACTCGCTGGCACCGCCAACGCGGCGCAAAGCGGTGCCGCTCCGCCGCCAAGCGTCCCCATCACGAGGAGGAGTGTGCAGAATCGTCGCCCCGGCGAGAAATCGGAAATCCTGCTGCGGTCGGTTAGGATCCAGCCGATGCGGCCCGGTTTTCTATCAGGATCAGTGGCGTGGTGGCACCGCCGGTGTGCGCAACGCAGGGCAGGGATCATAAATTGCGTCAAGTGTCGGAGCGTTACCATCATTGGTCAGGAGGGTCCTTTTTCCCAGGATGCGCCGGTGCATCCTCCCAGCGGATCTCCTTATAGTTCGCGTTGTTGCCATTGAAATTCTCATCGTTCGTGTAGGTTGTGGTCGCTGTGACCATGCCCCGGTAGAACCAGATGACCTGATACTCGTCCTGCGCGTAGTTTGATTTGGTTTGCTTGTATTGCCAGGCTTCGTCGAGGCCGCGGGACTGCCGCAGGACCGGCGGACCCATGAGCGAAAGCACCTGCGCGCTGGAGTCGCCCGGCGAGACCACCGGGTGCCTTTGTGCGTTCGCTTGGCAGGCAGGGAATGACGCGATGGCCAGAATGGCGCATGAAAGCAAAAGCGACTTGAGCAAAAAACGACGCAAGGCTGGCTGCGAGGTGGATTCAGGATTGTCCGGGTGACGGACGCAGGTAGGCATAGGCATAGGCATGGGCATGGGCTGATTGAGGG
>JAGNQV010000128.1 GCA_017988885.1 Opitutaceae bacterium
ATTCAATACGGCAAGGCGGGCATCGAGGATCTGCGACTGGCCCTGACGCATGGGCAGGGCGCGGTGCGTCAGTTGTTGCTGCGCCAGGTGCCGGTCAACCGCAGCTCCGGCCCGAGTTTGGGTGCGGCGGCGGCGCTGGCGCTGTTGCATCCGCAACTGGCTCTCGCCCTCAAATATCTCGGCTACCTGCTTGGGGCATTCCTCGTTTTCCGTGGCACCGACCGCTGGGTTTTCCCACCGCTCGACCATGCCACGATGGGTCTGCCGCGCGCGAAGAGCGGCGCGCTGGCGCTGCTGTTTGCCGCTCTGCTGATCCTGGCGACTGAACCTTTCCTGCTCAAGGCGGCACCGCCCTCGGAATTCAAGGTCCGTTTGGTGCTACCCGTGTTGGTCACTTCCGCCGAACTTCCACCGTCCGCAACTGACAAAACCTCAATCACCATGGATGCCTCCACGCTTATCTCCATCGGCTTTTTCGCCGCACTCCAAATCGCGATGTATTGGATCTGTCTCGCCAAGATCCGGGAGGTCGCGGCCCAACCGCTGACACCGCTCGTCCGGCTCAAGCTCATGGAAAATGAGGAGAACCTGTTCGACGGCGGGCTTTACGTCGGCATCGGCGGCACGGCCACCGCCCTCGTGTTGCAAGTGCTCGGAGTCATTGAGCCCAACCTGCTGGCCGCCTATTCCTCGAATCTCTTCGGCATCACCTGCGTGGCGCTGGTGAAGATCCGCCACGTGCGGCCCTACAAGCGCCAGTTGATTCTCGACAGCCAGGCCGAGTCCTCGATTACCGCGCGATGAACAAGACGCTGCTGCTCATCCTCTGCGATTTCCTGCTGCTCAACCTGCTGGCTTTAACCCGCTGGGAAAAGGCGGAGCCCGCCCAGCAGCAAAAACCGCCGGTGCCGGAAATCGCGGCCAACGCCCAGACGAAGGAGCAGGACCTCGTCGAGGCGATGAAGCTTGCCCTCGCCGACGAGCGCAACACGCGCGAGTCGCTCGGTGAACGGCTTTCCACCACCGAGACCGCCTTGGCGGACCGGGAGAAAAATATTTCGCAGCTCCAAACCGAAAAGACGCAGCTCACGTCCACGCTCACGACCACGCAGCAATCAGCCGAGGAGCTGACCCGCAAGGTCACCGCCGCGACGCAGGATGCGACGATGACGAAGGAGCAACTGGCCCGCCTGCAGCGCGAACTGGATGAAAAGCGGGCCGAGGCGGAGCGCCAGACTCAGGCCATTGCCCGCCTCGAAAAACAGCAGGGCGAAGCCAGGCAGCGCATCGAGGGCCTCAGTGTGGCCGTGAAGGTCGCCGAGCAGGAAAAACAACTGCTCAAGGAAACCGCCGACACCTACAAGCAACAGGCGGCGGAGGAGCGTGAAGAGCGCGTCAAGGTCCAGGCCACCACGGTGCAACTCGCGCAAGGCGTGGGCCAGTTGGCTGAGAGTTCCGGCGCACTCACCAAGGAGCTTCGCGACCACCGGCCGATCAACGCCAATGTGCTCTTCAACGATTTTCTCGCGAACCGCGTGACGACGAAGTTCACCGTGAGCCGCCAGGGCTTTCTCGGCGTCACCCAGCGTGCAAAGGAGGCGCGCACCGTGTTTGTGACCGACGGCGTGCAAATTTATGCTTTGCTGCATGTGGCCAACACGCCGTTTTCACTGCGCGAGCCCGGCGCCGATTGGGAGCAGGTCAACGCGGAATTTTCCAAGTCACCGGCCTACCGGAGCACCGCGGACCGGCTGGATTTTCTTTCGCTCGACCCGCGCATCGTGGTGCTGCCGGTCAGCGCTGCGCAGGTCGCCGCGCTCGGAGTGAAGATTTACGAGACAGCGCTGGATCCTTTCAAGTTTCCCGAGGCGGTCCTCGTCAGCGACGGCGGTTCGGGCTACGGCGAAGTGGCCTTCAAGCTCGATGCATCGCAACCCAGCTATGTGCAGGTGGACAACCGGCTCATGAAACGCCTGTTTGGCACCTTCGCGCCGTCGCGCGGTGATCTGGTCTTCAGCAAGACGGGTGAGCTACTCGGCATCATGGTGAACAGCAACTATTGCGCGGTGGTGAATAATTTCCTGCCGTCGAAAACCATTCGCACCGGCGACGAAGTAAAGGCCCAGAGGACCAGTGAAATTCTCAACGCCTTGGTCGCGCGCTACAACGCGCTGCCGTTCAAGCTGCAGTGATTCCCGCAGCGGTCGATCACCCGCAGTTTGCGCAAAACCCTGTCGCCGGATCATCCCCAACCCGGCCATCAGGCCGGATAAGGGAAAAGGCAGCGTTTGCCGCCGCCGACTTGCCACGCCCCCGGTGGCTGGGTGAAGCTGCCATCGAGATTGGCGCGCTGCGTGGAGTAAACCAAGAGGATGCCTTCCGGCAGAAAACAGACGCCGGGATAAATATGCTGACGGGTTTCGCCGTCAGTCGGTGAAGCCTCGTCATCGATCACGACCGGAGCCGACCACGAGGCGCCGGCATCGGCGGAGGTGGCATAGACGAGGGGATTGCGCGGGAAAAAGGCGCCGTCAGCGAGCGGGGTCGCGTGGTTGTAGAAAACAATGAGCCGGCCGTCCGGGAGCCGGTGCAGTGTAAGCGGCGAGCAGGCGGCGGTGAGCGTGGTGGGCTGCGGTGCGGTCCACGTTTCACCGTCGTCGTGGGACCAGGCGCAGTGATGCGAGCCTGCGCCGGTGCGCGCGAGCAGGATGAGCCGTCCGTCCGCGAGCTCCGTGACGGCGGGCTCGGCCAGTCCGCGGGTATGCGCGAGCTTGAGGTTGCCGCGCGACAGCCGCCACGTGGCGCCGGCGTCGTCGCTGAGGACGCAGAGGTTCTCGTCGAGGTCGCCTTCCCACTGGCCGATTTTGTGGGACACGGGCACGATGAGCCGGCCGGAGCCGGTTTGGATGAGCCGGTCGTTCATCACGTAGAAGACATCGTCGTGCGGCACGAGCTGGCGGGCGGGTGCCCAAGTTCGACCTTCGTCGGGGGAAAACGTCACGGCGGGCATGCCGCCGCCGTGAGCGCGGTTGTGATTGAAGACCGCGGCGATGCGGCCGTCGCGCAGGCGCAGGAAGGAAATGCCCCCATCACTGGGAATGCCATCGAGCATCCACGCCATCGCGAAGCGGCCGGCTTCCGACCAAGTGTGACCCTGATCTGTGCTCAGGTAAATCATCGGCATCGGCAACGGCTCCTTGAGCTGGCGGAAGTCCACCGGTGGCCGGCCCCACGGCGCGGCCATGAGGATGGAACCATCGCGCAAACGAATCAGCGAGGGGCCAATGAAACCGCGGGTTTCGGTGTGGCGGATGAAAATCTCCGGTGGAACGAGAAAGGCCGTGCGGGCAAAGCCGGTGGAGGAGGGGGGCATGATCAAATGGGGGTGGGCCGGTAACGAAACAGAGTGGTGCGCAGAAGGCCAAATTGAAAATTGTGACTGACTTCGGCTTGGCAACCGGCGGCCGTGAGCAGGGCTTCACTGGGTGGCAGCGCGTGCACTGCGACACCGGTCTGCCAGCGGAAAAACGCGTAAAGCACCGCCACCCATATCTGCGCCCGCCAGCGGGCCGGCCCGTGGGCAGGCAGCACGAAGTCGGCCCACAGCCAGAGTGCGCCCGGTTCCAAGCGGGCGACGATGCGTTCCACGAGCGTGGCGACTTGCGGCGGAGTGAAGCAGTCGAGCAAGAACAAGGTGATCACGGCATCATAGGGTCCGCCGGGTAGATCTGCGCTCAACAGGTCGGCTTGTTGAAAGCGCACCCGTTCGCGCGCGGCAGGATCCAGCCGAGCGGCGGCGCGAGTGAGCATGGCAGCGCTGAGGTCGAGGCAAACGATTTGGGCCCGCGGCGCGAGGCGGACGAGTTGCGCGAGACAGCGTCCGTCGCCTTCACCCAATACGAGAATACGGCGGCAGTCTGCCAGTCGTGGCAAATGGGCGAAGCGAGCGCGCTCCAGATCGCGACCAAAGGCCAGCAGTTCCAGCGCCCGGTAGTGCGTGGCCAGCCGGTCGAAACTGCGGCGCGGCCCGTTCACGAGGCAAAAATGAGCTCGTTCAACAGCGGCACGAGTGGAGTCAGCAGCGCGCCATCGGCCAGCACGCGCGCTAGTTGCGGGCCGGTTTTTTCGTGCAACAGATGCAGCAGGCCAAGGAGGACGCTGCTGGTGGTCGCGCAAAGCAGGGCGGTGCGGGCCGCGCCATGGTGGCTGAGGGCCAGCGCCGTAGCGCTGACGGCCATCACCCACGGCAAGGTAGTGGCGAGCACACGCGAGCGGCGAAATTGCAGGACCAGGGAAGTTTGGCCGTGGGCTTGATCCACGTCGTGTTCCCAGACGGAGATGAGGGCGCAATTGGCGAAGCAGAGCAGGCAGAATAAAATCAGCGGCACCGCCAGTGCGGGAAGCACCGCGACCGGTTGCGTGAGAGGAAACAGCGCGACGCCCGCCCCCAGCAGGAGTGCGACGCAGATCTCTTTGGGTGCCCGCCAGCGATTATGGCGATGGATGAATTGGTGGGAGAGCAGATATAGTCCCACCGGCACGAGCAAAAGCCACCCGGCGCGAAACTCCGCCGTCGAGAGACAACGGATGGAAACTTCCAAGTCGGCGGCCAGCACGGTGAGCCAGAGTCCGCAGAGCGACCACCGCCAGCGCTGATAAAAATAATGACGCTGGGTGCGGATCTGGCCGGGCTGGAGGCGCCAGCCCTCGATCCAGCGGTCGGCGGCGTAGGCCAGCCACACCGAGGTGCCGAGAATGAAGGCCTGATACCAAAGGGGCTCGAGTCCGACGACCCGCATGAGCTGCCATTGCCAGAGCAGAGCCACCGCCGGGGCATCCAGCGAAAGCACGGTGGGCCATTGCCACCAGAAAGGTTTGCCCGGTGCGAAGGTCTTCACGAATTCAGCTAGGTGGATTCGGGGCGGCGGCGCAATCCGGGTTATGCACGGGCGTAGCGCCGTGGGCTCGGTGGTTAAGCGCGCTGGCCGGCTGGCGCTCCTTTACAATGCGAGGCCGGGTGATTCCATGTCGCACTTGGGTGTAATATCGGACTGGCTTGGCTCAACCGGCCGCTGCAACTGCCTTGAATCAGACCAGGCGGTTGAGTTTGGGTCAGGCCGTGATTGCCAAAGCGGTTGTCCGCGGACATGGGTGGGCCAGCCCCATGACTCCCCGCGAACGTGCCTTGGCGATTTTGCATGGTCGGAAACCCGATCAAGTCCCTTGGTTTGGCGATCTTGATTATCTCGCGGGTGGTTTGATCGGGCGGGGCGAGCGCCCCGAAAAATTCAAACAAAGCGCGGCCTATCTGGATTGGCACCGTGAACTGGGCGTGGGCTTTTACCTGCAGGGCTATTTCCCCTTCCGCGCCGTGACTGAAAACTGCCGCGTCAGTGAATGGCGCGATGGGCCGTGCCGCATCCGGCGCATTGAGACGCCGCACGGCACTTTGCAGGAGCGTTGGCAGTGGTTGGCGGAATCATTTACCGAGGCGCCGGTGGAGCACCTGTTGAAAAGTGCCGCGGACCTGAACGCCTACCAGTATCTGCATGCCCATACGCGCTATGAGCCGGACTATGCCTTCGGGTTGGAACGCGGACCATTGATTGGCGATATCGGTCTGCATTTGGCCTACCTGCCCAAGAGTCCTTTCATGCAGGTGGTCGCGCTGGACGCCGGCATCATTGCCACAGTGGATATGTTGGAAGACGCACCGGAGCTTTTTGCCGAAACCATGACGGTGGTCGAGCAGTCCCACGACTCCGCCGCGGCGCTTGCGGTGGCCGGGCCGGCTGAGCTCCTGATGATTCCGGAAAATCTCTCGTCCGAAAGCGTGGGTCCCGTGCTGTTCGAGAAATTCATGCGGCCCTACCAGCAAAAGTGGACGACGCGCATCCGGGCGGCCGGAAAAATTTCCTGCATGCACTTGGACGGCACGCTGCGGGGCTTGATCCGGCAGGAGTGCTCGGTGGGCTTTGATTTTATCGAAAGCATGACCCCCGCGCCGGTCGGTGATCTGGCCGTCGAGGATTGGGAGTCATTTTGCGGCGAAACCAAGACCCTCTTTTGGGGTGGGCTGCCCGGGGCCTATTTTTCGCCGACGGTCAGCGACCGTGAATTCGAGCGCCTGACCCGTTCCGTGCTCGCGGTCATGCGCACGAAGCCGCGCTATGTGCTGGGCGTGGCGGATCAGGTTCCACCGGATGCGTCGCAAGCGCGGTTACGGCGGGTCGCCGAACTCGTGGCCGAGTGTGGCGTTTACTGACGCGCGGACGTGCGCCTAGCGTTGAAGGGCCCCATAGGCTTCCTGCACGGCGGTGAGCGCAGGCTTCAGCGCAAAGGGATAAGTGATATACGCCGGCGAAATCTGGGGCCAGCAGTCGGACAGGCTCCAAAGAAACAGGCCCCAGCACTGCGGTTGGTTGCCGTAGTATTCGATCCAGAAGCGCGAGGCCTCGGCATGCAGTTGCTGGGACTTGACAATCAGATCCTCCAGCGTGGTGGGTGCCGCCCAGCCGCGGGCTTCGATGCTCTGAAACAAGGTTTGCAGGAGGCCGCGCCGATCAAGCCGGGTGCAGTCGGAACCATGGGTGAGATATTCCTCGTTCCAAATGGGCCAGCGTTGATCCGGACTGACGAAGCGTTCGATCACCGCGAGGTCGGGCATGCCCATATGACCGATCTCGGTGACCATCCGTGGGTGCTGCGTGGTGTAGAATTCGGCCCGGTAAGAAAGCCCGTGTCCCCAAATGTGGCAGTCGCCCTCGAGTGGTGAGTTCTGATCGTAAACCGTGGGTGAATACGGCGAGGTCGGCACATACGGTGTGAGCGGGGCATGGGTCTCCACCGCTTTTTTCAGCACCTCTTTGCTCAACCGATTGTGGCGATAGGCGGGATAACCAAAGCTCGTGTCGGCGAGGGCGTCGTTCTCGTTGTCACCAAACCAAGCGATGACGCAGGTGAAGCGGCGCAGGCGCCGCACCTGGTATTCCGCTTCGCGCCGCGCTTCGTCGAGAAACGGTTCATCCTGCGGGTAACACCCGCAGGCAAACATGAAGTCATGGGCCACGAGGATACCGAGCTCGTCGCAGCGCGCATAAAACGAATCGTGTTCGTAGATGCCGCCGCCCCAGACGCGCAGTGCGTTGATGTTGGCCCTCTTGGTCGCGGCGAGTAACTCGTGGTAACGGGCGTCGTCGATCCGGGCGTAAATCGCATCCACCGGCGTCCAGTTCATGCCCTTGAGGAAGATTTTTTTACCGTTGATCGCCAAGATGAAGGAGCGCCCGCCATCGGTATCCGGTTCCTGCACGATGTGCACTGTGCGGATCCCGCAGCGACCTTGGCGACGGTCAATTTCCGCCCCATGGAGCCGGAGCGTCGCTTGCCAGTCGTAAAGCGGTTGGTCCCCGTGATCGTGCGGCCACCAGAGTCGGGCCTGGGGAATGGTGAACCGCTCCACCTGCTTGGCACTGTGCGCCTCCACGGTGCAACTGAAGCGCCGTGACTGCCCGGCCACCGTCAAATCAATCTCCACCGATGCTGCTGTTCCGTGGTTGCGCTGGATTTCCACCAGCACCTCGAGTTCGGCGGCGCCATCCGCCCGGAGTTCGATGGTGCTGACCGAGACGTCGGCGATTTCCACTGCATCCACCAACAACCAGGCCACGGGTTTCCAGATACCGATGGTGACCAACCGCGGAGTGATGTTCCAACCATAGCATGACTGGGCCTTGCGGACTTGCAGCCGCAACGGCGAACCGTAACCGCGCACTTCGGGAGAAGGCAGCCGGCCCGGAGGCGACACCGGGGAACCGAGGCAAACTTCCAAGCGATGGGATTTGCCCGGTTGCACGTGCGCGGTGACATCCAGCCGGAGCGGCGTGAACATGTTTTGGTGCCGGCCGATTTCCTGCCCATCGAGATAGATTGTGGCGAAGACATCCAGGCCCTCGAAGAGCAGATGCAGCCGTTGCCCCGGACCGGGCACGGGTGGCGTCACCTCGGTGCGATACCACCAATCCCATTCTTCCATCCAGCGGCAATGATCATGGTTGGTGCCGAAGAATGGGTCGGCGATGAGACCGGCACGTTCGTAATCGAGGTGCACGTCCCCCGGGACCTGCGCCGACACCCAGCGCTCGGCCAACGGCAACGCCGAACAGGCCTGTGTCGGCCCCAGATTGGGCTCGGCATGCATCACCTGCCAGTCACCAGAAAACGGGATGGATTCTTTCATGGGGTAAAGCGGCGGACGGTTGGAAGACAACCGGCAGGAAGACGCGGCGGTGGTGCAAGGCAATCGCCGCCTGATGCGACCGTGCGCCACCGGGCCGATCCGGCCATCAATGCTTGGTCTCGGTTGAGCCGGGGGCGGTGGTTTCGCGTTGGTCGCCGGCGCCGAGTTTGCGGCGGAACAGCTGCACGGCCATGCCGAGCGTGACGTGGGCGAGTTCGGGGTCGTAGCGGTAGCCTTCGTCACGGAGGAAGGCGT
>JAGNQV010000010.1 GCA_017988885.1 Opitutaceae bacterium
AGTTGAAAAACAGCACCGGCGAGATCAGCGGCAGCGTGATGTGGCGGAAGCGCGCCCAAGCACCCGCGCCGTCGATGTGCGCCGCCTCGTAGAGCTCGCGCGGCACATTCTGCAGTCCGCCGAGGAAGACCACCATCGGATACCCGAAGCCCCACAGGCTCATCGCGATTAACACCGGCAACGCCCACGTCGGCGACGTCGTCCACGCCGGTCCGTGGATGCCGCCCACCGCCAGCAACCGGTTGAGCAGACCGCCATCGCCCTGAAAGACGTAGCCGAAGATCACCGCAAAAGCCGCCTGCGGCAGAATGGAAGGTAGGAAATAAACCGAGCGCCAGAAGCCGCGCCCGCGCACCGGCTCGTTCAGCAACAAGGCCAGCGCCAACGCCGCTATCACCGCCAGCGGCACCTGCACCGCGGTGAACACGAGCGTGACCTTCACCGAGGCCCAGAACGACGGATCGTGCACAAAAAGATAGACGTAGTTGCGCAACCCGATGAAGCGCGGCGGACTGATCACTTCGTATTGGCAGAAACTCAGCCACAGCGAATAAAGCATCGGGCCCAGGCTGAAACAGACAAAGCCGGCCAAGGCGGGCCCGGTGAAAGCCCAGAACCAGCAGATTTGTGCGCGGCGGGCGTTCATAGGGCGGCGTTGGGGTCAAACGTGGCGATGAAGGCGTTCACTTTCTCTGCCGCGCGCCGACCGGTTTCCTCGGGCGTGAGTTCACCGAGTAGCATCTGGGTGATCTCCGGCTGGATGATCTGGAACATGATCTCGATGTAGTTCGCGTGATGCGGGATCGGTTCGCCAAACGCGAACTGCCGGTAGGCCGCCTCAAGGTTGTGCGGCTGGGCCCGCGGCACGCCCGGCTTCATCGTGGCCTCCGCCACCGAGCGGCGCACCGACAGCGCGCCCCGCGCCACAATCGGCGCAATCGCCTCGGGTCGCGTGAGAAACTTGGCCAGCGCCCAGGTCTCCTCCGGATGCTTGCTCCAGCGGTTGATGCTGTTGCCGGCGATCGCAAGTTCCCCGCCCTTGCGGGTGACCGGGCCGATCGGCAGCAACTGCACATCCCAGTCCAATCCGGACATCTGGTTGTAATTGAGCCAGTAGCTGACGTGCCCGCCCACGACCATCGCCACACGTTCGTTGACAAAGCCGTTGATCGGCTCGTAGCCGGCCGGTGCGCTGATGCCGTGCTTGCTGGATTTTTCCAGATAGAAGCGCAGCCCGTTGATCGCCTCGGGGGAATCCAGCACGCAGCGCCGGCCGTCCGCGGTGAACACCTTGCCCCCCGACTGCCGCACGTAAATGATCCATTCACCCCACCAGCCTTCGGCCCGCGCCGAGCCCCAGACTCCGGGTTGGTCCGCCGAGCCCGGCCGGGTGAGCGCCTGGCCCGCGCGAATGTAATCATCCCAGGTCCACTGGTCGGTCGGCTCGGGCACGCCCGCCTCCCGGAACAACCGCCGGTTGTAATAGAGCAACGAGAGGTTCATCTGCTCCGCCATGATGTAGTATTTTCCATCAAGCTGCATCGCCCGGCGGATCTCCGGGAAATAGTCGTCGAGCCCGAACTCCGCCGCATCGCGTTCCACCAACTCGGTGATATCCCGCGTGAACGGCAGCAGGTAGCTCACCCAGACATCGCCATTGTAAAACAGATCGGGCAATTGTCCCGCCGCAGCCAGCGTCTTGAGCTTCGAGTTGTATTCGCTGCCCGGCACCCAGAAGATGTGCACCTTGATGGACGGATGCGTCCGCTCAAACTCCGCCACCTGCGCCTCATAGTGGTCGCGGAACGGCGTGATGATCATATACCACGAAATTTCCGTGCGCCCATCGGCCGGAGGCAAACGCCGTTCGTGCCCCGCCCACCAAAAACCCAATGCAGCCAGCCCAATGGCGGCGAGCCACAAGAGAATGGAGCGGAACGTAGAAAGCATCGGGGGAAACTAAATCACCGTGGGGCGGTGAGAGTTGGGGAGCTCTGATAAGGCTAAAGAATCCCGCGGTGGCAATCCCGCACCTGCGCTCACCCTTGGAAGCGCGGAGCCGGTCCGCTCAGTCACCCCAACCACCGCGCAAACCAGGCAAACGCCTCCGCCTGCATCGCCCCGTCGAATTGATGCAGACCGGGATACCACGAGGTGCGGAAATTTTCCGGATGACCTGCGGCAGCGAACACCGCCGTGAGTTGTGCCGCGGCGCGTTCCATTTCCGTTAACGTGAAAAACGGATCGTCCCGGGTGTTCAGCACCAGCGTCGGCAGTGGCGCACGCAACCCGAGGATTTCCGGATAGTCGAGCGCCTGCGGTAGCAACGGCACATAGCACATCCAGGTATGCGTGTAGCTTTTGTGGAGCAGGTAATCGCGCCACGTCGTCATCATGCCTACGCACACCGCGCATTTCACCCGTGCATCCAGCCCGGCGAGAAACACCGTGCGCAGTCCGCCGCCGGAGAGCCCGCCGATGCCAATGCGCCCGGGATCCACGTCCGGCCGCGCGCACAACACATCCAGTGCCACGCGGTCTTCGTTCACAAAAACTCCCGGCCACGTCGTCCCGGCGCTGAACAGCGATTTCGCCATCACGTGTTCATGCTCCGCCGCCCAGTCGTTGTAGGCGGCGATGCCCGCGGGCGAATCATCGGCATCGTTCTGCAGGTTGCCGTGCAACTCCGGCGGCACCTCCGCCAGCCGCACCCGCCGGCTGTTGAAGGCAAAGGCATCGTGCACCAGCACGACATGACCGCGTCGCGCCACCTCGTTCGCCCACGCCCGGTCGCCATAGAATTCCGCCTGATGCTGTCGGACCAAGACATGGTCCGCACCGGTCCGAATGATTTTTTCCTTCCCGAAAAATTTAAAACGCCCGTGGTCGTGCAACGCCAGCACCCCCGGCAGCCGGCCCGTGGCCCCGGCGGGCTTGAGCACAAAGGCGTGTGTCGGCGGACCGTAGGGCAGTTGCCACGTGATCTCCTCGATTTCCAGCCCGTCGTGCGAAAATCGCCGGCGCACCGTCACAATGATGCCCTCGGGCTTCGGCGGCGGTGCCATGCAGACGAGCGCATGCGCCTTGGCGGCGGTCCGGCGCTTTTCAAATTCACCTGCTGGGCATCCCTGCAGTGAGTGTGACCCCGGCCCATCCGGCACGAGGGTCGCCGCCCAGGCACCATAAGCGCCAATCATGGTTTTCATGCGCTGTCTTGGCGGTCGTCGCCGGTCACCATCCAAGTCGAGCCCACCACGCATTTCTCGGATGAACCCGGCTGGCGGGATCCAATCCGTGCCCATCCGTGAAATCCGCGGTTAAAATTATTCGGCTCGATTTTATTCATTCCACACGACCTCACGTAGGGGTTCGCCCACGAAGTGAATTTCAATTTTCGTCCCGGTTGCCATGGCATGCAGCAGGCAAAAATCCGCCGGACCACCCACGGCCAGCGCCGGGGCCAGCCCCATGAATTTCACCGGCTGCGTGGAGAAATAATCCCACACCGCCGCAGGCTGCCGGCGCAACATGGCCGCGGCGCGGCGAATTCCCTCCAGCGGCGCGAGGCTGGAACCGGCGTAGTTGGACTTGCCCGGCTGCCGCACCACGCCATCGGTCCCGACTTCCACCTTCATACCCGCGAGATCAAAAATCCCCGGCCCGGCGCCCGCCGCCGCCATCGCGTCCGTCGTGTAACAAATCCGCGCGTCACCCAGCACCTGATGCATCAGCCGGAAGAGCACGGGGGAAACATGAATGCGGTCCGGAATCAGACTGGCCCGCAGCTGCGGTTCGTCGAGCACGCGGAAAATGATGTTGTCGTGCCGGTGTATTTCCCCCGGACAACCGTTGCCCAAGTGCGTGAATCCTTCCGCGCCCGCTTCGATCGCGGCGGAAATTTGCTCCACGGTCGCATCCGTGTGGCCCAGCCACACGCGGAAGCCCAGCGCGCGCGCCACGCGAATCGCCGCCGGTGCCTCCGGCCACTCGGGGGCCATCGTGAGCAACACCGGATCCTCTCCGACCATCGCCTTCAGTTCGTGCAGCTTCGCCCCCGAAGGCGGCTCCATGCACTCCGGCGGATGCGCGCCATGAAAACCCGGCTTCGGACTCATGAACGGTCCTTCCAAATGCCAACCCGCCATGCGGCGTTGCAGCAACGGGGACGCCGCCCGCAGCGTCCGATAATGCCTGACGCGCGCCAGCATTTTTTCCCAGCGCTGCGTGATCAGTGTGAGAAAAAAACTGCCGCAGGCCGCCTCTGCCAGCCCCGTCGCCGCCCGTTCCAATTCCGCCTGCGTGCAATCATCGCGCTGAAAATCCACCCCCGCGTAGCCATTGACCTGAATGTCTAGCAAGGGTGGCAGCAATAGCGGCAGGCCGGCGGACGGCGTTCCTGTCAGCGGCGCGATCGACTGAATTTTCCCGTCAACCCACGTCAATCGCACCGGCTGCCCGGTGTGCCGGTCAATCGCATCATGAACCAAGGTTTTCATGGGAGCGCGGGCGGCTCGCCCGCTAGAGTCGAATGCGGGCGAGCCGCCCGCGCTCCCAGTATTTTCACCGCGCTGCGCATATCACTTCGTTAGCAACGAGGACGAATCCGCATCAAGGTAGAGCACCGCGTGCGGCTGCTGGCGCAGAAAACTGCCGGGGCAAGCCGGGGCGATGGGGCCTTCGAGCGACCCCTTCACCGCCGCGGCCTTCCGCTGCTCCGGCACCACTGCAATCATGCGGCCGACTTTGCACAGCGTGGGAATCGTCAGCGTGATCGCATACATCGGCACCGCATCGAGATTCGGAAAATGGCCTTCGCCGACCTGCTGCTGGCGGCAGCCCTCATCCAGTTTCACGATCTTGATCGCCTCGGCATCGGCAAAGTCAGCCACCGGCGGATCGTTGAACGCAAGGTGACCGTTCTCGCCAATCCCCAGGCAGCACAAATCGATCGGTTTGGCCGCGAGCGCCGCGGCGTAGGCGCGGATGGCCTTGAGCGGCTCCAACGCGTCGCCTTCGAGGTAATTCGCGCCGGCCGGATTCACCCGGTCAAACACCCGCTCCTTGAGATATTTCCGGAATGAAGCGCGGTGCGTCATCGGCATGCCGAGATATTCATCCATGTGAAACAGCTCGACCTTCGACCAGTCGATGCCGGCGTGGCGTGTGAGCTTTTCCAAAAATAAATCCTGCGAATTACCGGTGGCGATGATGGCGCGCGCGCGGCCTTTCGCGGCAATCGCCGAGATCAGCACTTGGGCGGCGTCTGCCGCCGCCGCCGCCGCCATGTCAGCCAACGAGGCGAAACTACGGACCGGGAGCTGGTCCACTTGGAATGATTTAACCGGGGAGGGATTCATATGGGAAAAGGGTCACAGGGGTGACCGCTCAAAACAGCGGGCAACCGCGAACCGTGACAACGGAAAACCGCCAGTCCTGCCACCCGCGGCTTGGTTGGCAGCCACCGGCTCGTCGTCCGCAGTTGGATTACACCCACATGCCGCCGTGCCCTATTTTGCTTTTGCACTGCCAAAGCAGCCCATCACGGTGCAGCCGACCCCCAATTACTCCACCCATGAATTTACGCGCCCTCGCCTGCCTCGGTTTCCTGCTTCCTCAAGCCGTGTCGGCGCAAGCGGGATTTTCCCAAGCGCGGCTTGACCGCATGCAGCAAGTGCTGACGGAAACCGTCCAGCGTCGGGAATATGCTGGCGTCAATGTCGTCATCGCCCGCCATGGGACGACCGTTTTCGCTGAGTCGTTCGGCTATCAGGACATGGAAGCGGCCAAGCCGATGCAGCCCGACACGATCTTTGTCATCGCCTCGATGACCAAGCCCGTCACCGCCGTCGCCGTGATGATGCTCTACGAGGAGGGCAAATTCCTGCTGGAAGATCCGGTGGCCAAATACCTGCCCGCCTTTGCCCAAATGCAGGTCCTCGCTACCGAGGGCGGCGACCCTGCGCAAACCGGTCCGGCCGCCAGCCAGATCACGATCAGTCAACTGCTCACGCACACCGCCGGCCTGTTTAATTTCAAAGGCTACGCCGCCGCCGGCGTCACCGCCCGACTGAATCTGGCCGAGACCGTGGCTAAAATCGCCACCGTGCCGCTTTCCCATCAACCCGGGCAGGCGTGGCGTTACGACCTATCCTATGATGTCCTCGCCCGCCTCGTCGAAGTCTGGTCTGGCCAGTCATTCGACACTTTCCTGGCAAAGCGCATTTTCGAACCACTCAACATGCCGGACACCGCTTTCTTCGTCCCGGCCGACAAGGCGGCCCGGCTGGCCAAGGGCTACAAGCTCAATGAGCAAAATGGGGTCGAACCTCTGCCAAAGCAGGGCGCGCCCAGTCAGGCTCCGGTTTATTTAAGCGGCAGCGGCGGGCTCTACTCGACCACGGGTGACTTCCTGCGTTTTGCCCAGCTATTGCTGAATGGTGGCGAGCTGGATGGCCACCGTCTGCTCGGCCCGGTAACCGTGGACTACATGCTGCAAAATCACGTTTCGCCCGAAATGCTGGGGCCCAACGGACCGAATGGCCGCAAAGGGTTTGGCGTGGGTTTCGGCGGCTACGTCCTCGTTGACCCTCCGGCCTATGAGGATCTCAGCGTCAAGGGCGAGTTCAACGGCGCGGGCGTCGGCGGCACCTATTTTTGGATTGATCGCAAACATGACCTGGCCGGTCTCTGGTTTGCCCAGCGCTATCCCCAAGTGCAGGTCACGCTCAAACGCTTCAAGGTGTTGACCTACCAAGCTCTGGAAAAATAAGCCGCCGTTTTTGCTTTTGCGCCTTGGCCGCCGCCCTGCACGCTTGCCCCACCATGCCCGCCCCCACGCGCCTCGTTGACTCTCACCAACACGTCCGCTGGCACCAGCGCGACGAGCACGGCCTCATCGCCGACATGGATGCGCACGGCATCGCCTACGCCTGGCTGCTCTCGTGGCAATTGCACCGCGAAGACCAGGCGCCCGAATACAATCATTGCCTCAACCCCGCGCACTTCGCTCCCGACGGCACGCATCCCGGCATCCCGCTTTCCGACCTGATCGATACCAAAAAACAGTATCCGTCCCGGTTCATTGTCGGCTTCTGTCCGCATCCGCTCTGGGCCAATGCCCCCGCCATCCTTGAGGCAGCTTATAACATGCACGGGGTCCGCGTTTGCGGTGAATGGAAGTTCCGCGTGCCGTTCGATGATCCGCGCTGCCTAGAAATCTTCCGCAAGGCCGGCCAGTTGAAGCTGCCCGTCGTGCTGCACCTCGATGTGCCGTGGCTGCCGGACGCGAAGACCGGCCAACCCGTGTTTCAACCGCTCTGGTATGGCGGCACCGTCGCCGCCTTGGAACGCGCCCTGCAGGCGTGCCCCGAGACCATTTTTATCGGCCATGCCCCCGGCTTTTGGCGCGAGATCAGCGGCGACGCCGATGCGAGCCCGAGTCCCTACCCGAACACGACCGTGACGCCCGGCGGCCGGCTGCAACCGCTTTTCGACCGTTACGCCAATCTCTACGCCGACCTTTCCGCCGGCTCCGGCCGTCAGGCGCTTTCCCGCGATCCGGCCCACGCCACGCAGTTTCTCACCCGCTATGCCGACCGCCTCGTATTCGGTCGCGATTACTACGGCACTGAGCTGCACACTTTTCTCCAGACACTTCCGCTCAGTGCCGCCGTCGTGGAAAAAATTTACTGGCAGAATGCCGAGCGCCTCGTCGCGCCACCCAAATAACCTCCAGCCTTTCCGCGGATCACACGAATGACCGCAGATTCAATCCCGGTCTGGTTGCCTGATCCGCGCTCATCCGCGCCATCCGCGGAAATTTTTTAAACCCTTACCCCATGAAAAAATTCGTTGTTCACGTCATCCCCAACGCCCACCTCGACCCCGTCTGGCTCTGGGACGCTCGCGAGGGCCTCAACGAGGGTGTCGCCACCTGCCGCACCATTCTCAACCTGATGGACGCGAACCCCGACCTGACCTTTATTCGGGGCGAGGCCGCCATCTACGAGCATATCCGCCGCACCGATCCACCCACCTTTGCGCGTATCCTGGAAAAAATCCGCACCGGCCGCTGGGATGCCGTGGGCGGCTCCTGGATCCAACCCGACACCAACCTGCTCGATAGCGAAACGCTCTGCCGCCACTACGACGTCGGCCTGCGTTACTTTCGCGAAAAGCTCGGCGTGCAGGTGAAATGCGGCTGGCAGGCTGATTCATTCGGCCACACCGCCGGGCTGCCGGAAGTATTCGCCGCGGGCGGCATCGAGAACTTCGCTTTCACCCGCCCGCCCATCGAACACTTCCCTTTAAAGACCCCCGCGTTCTGGTGGCACGGCCGCGGCGGGGCGCGCATCCTCTCCTACCGCTCACCGATCGGCTGGTATGGCTGCGAGCGTGACGAGATTCCGCGCCGCTTTGACCAGCTTATTCCTTGGTCCAAGCGGACCACTTTGCGCAATGTCGCGGTCTTCATCGGGCTCGGCAACCATGGCGGTGGCCCGAGCCAGGGCTTGGTCAATGCGATCCGCGCGTGGGCCGCGGCGCATCCGGAATTCGACGTGCGCTTTGCCGGCCTGCATTCGTTCTTCGCCTCGCTCCGGCGCGAGCTGTCGGCCACGCACGCGCCCAAAATCGACGCCGTGCACGGCGAATTGAATTTCAGCATGCGCGGCTGCTATGCCTCGGTGGCGCGTTTCAAATATGCCTACCGGCGCGCCGAGCATGAGCTGCAGCGTGCCGAACGCACGACCACGCTGCTCCAGCATGCCGGGCTCGCCCCCGCGCCCAATCTCGACCCGGCGTGGGAGGCGGTGCTCTTCAATTCGTTTCACGACATCCTGCCCGGTTCGAGCATCGAGCGCGCGTTTGATGAGCAAATTGACGAGGTCGGCGCGGTGCGCCACACCGCGCGCGACGCGGCCTTTCGCGCCCTCAACCACCTCATCGGTCGCGTGCGCATCACCGTGCCCGCCGTCGGGGCCGATCATCCCAAGGCCGTGCCCTTCCTGCTGTGGAATCCGCTGCCGCGCCCGCTGCGCACCTTTGTTGAGCTTGAGACCATGGCCGACTACCGGCCCGTGTCGAAGTATCAGCACCGCGCCCACGAACTCCCGCTCGAAGTGCGGGTCGGCGGCAAGCGCACCGCCTTCCAAGTGCTCGCAACTGAACATGAATCCTTCGGCGATCTCGCCTGGCGCAAACGGATTCTCCTGCCGGTCACGCTCCCCGCCGCCGGCTGGAATATCGCCACGGTCGGCTGGGTCGAGGGCGCCACTCCTCCTGCCTACACCGCCCGCGCGGTGGGTCGCGGCCGGACGATTCGCAACGAGTTCTACCAGGTCAGCGCCCGTCCCGGCAGCGGCGGCATTCAGATTCAGCACCGCGGCCGCGCGCTCTTCGGCGCGCGGGGCTTACAGCTCACCACCTTGGCCGACAACTGGGGCTCGTGGGGAGCGATGAATGAGGAACCCGCGGGCGTCCGGCTGACCAAATCAATTGGTCGCTGGAAAATCACCCGCGTGGCCGTGACCGAAAGCGGGCCTTTGCGCGCCGCTCTCGTCGTGCGGCTCGCCACCGCCAAGGCTCAGGTCGATCTAACCTTAAGGCTGACCGCCGGCGCGGAGGAAGTCGCCATCGACGCCCGCGTGTTCACCGATCTGAAGGCCGCGCGCATCAAGCTCGTGCTGCCCGGAGCACGCCGCGTCGAGTGCGAGGTGCCCGGCGAACGCGTGCATCGCACCACCGCAGGCGAAATTCCCGTGCTGCGCTGGCTGCGCGCCCGCAGCGGACAAAAGGGCTTCGCCCTCGCAAGCGATGTGCTCGCCGCCTATGACTTGGAAAAAGGCGACCTGCGCGTCACCCTCGCCCGCGCCAACCGCTATGCCCGGGCCGAAAATCTCGACCTCGGCAAGGAATGGTGGCGGCCCACCGTGGATCGCGGCGAGCTGCGGTCCCGCCTGCTCTTGCTGCCGCTCCAGGCGCCGGTTGCGCAAGCGGCCGAGTTACTGACCCAGCCGCCCATCGTCACCCTGGCCTGGGAAAATCCCACCGGCACCCTGCCTACGGCGGGCACCCTCGCCCGACTCACGCCCGATACCGTGCAATTGCTCGCGCTCAAAAGCCGGCCCGGCAGCCAAACCGTGGATCTGCGCGTGAGAAATCCCGCCGCAACTACCCTGCGCCCGATCCTCGTCCTCGCTGGAAAACGCTACCCGCTGGGCGCGATCCCGGCAGGCACGGTAGCGACCTTTCGTCTCAATTCCGGACGGGCGGCGCAACGCGTGCCGTTGGGCGGATAAAGCCTCCGTCAGCTCTGCGCCGCCGTTGGGTTCACCGCGCGTTTCGGATAGCCGAAACGCGTGCCCAAGACCATTGCCGCGATGACCACCACGAAATTACCGATCCAGAACCAGAGCGGATGCGGGATGGCGCGGAGGTTCATCACGCTGGCCGCAAGAATCAACGCGCCCACCAAATAACCTTGTCGCACCGGAACTTCCGGAGACGAAAGCCGCGTCGCAATCGCCGCACCCACGAACGTGCCGACGGCATACGACAGCAGCACCAGGAGCAGCGCGCCGACGGGCGCATTCATCATGACGGTTTTCAACACCGCGGGATCATTGTAATCCAAACCCTGCGGCGGTGGATAAACCGTGTGCGCGGCGATCTGCACCAGTCCGATCAGCCCAATGGCGACGATGGCTCCGCCCAGCAGGGAGAGCATATTGCGTAAAAGGGAAGCGAGCATGGGAGCGTGATGCCCCAGCCCATCGCACAAGTAAAGCGTCGGCGCCAACGAACCAGCGGGCGAGCCGCCCGCGCTCCCATCAAAACCTTAACGTTGGGTGTTCAGCGTTGACCGTTCGGCGTCCCGCGCCGCCTCGTGCTCCCACTCATTCGCGGTATCGCGGATAAGCTGCTGCAGCATGGCAAAGCGCACTTCACCGTAGTTGAGCGCATAGCGCAATTTGCCGCCGCGAAAAATCCAGGTGCTCGGCACCCATGAAATCGGCAGGTCCATGAAGCTGGTGAGGCTCCCCTCGCCTTTGCGGATGTGGTTCGGGTGCTGCAGTAGCGTAAGATTGGCCTGCGCGCCGACCCCGTTCTCCGCCAGCATCGCCTTGCCATCGTCGGAGCTGCGCACCGTGACGAAGATGAATTTTACGTCCGGATATGAGCCAATGAATGTCTCCCAGCCCCGCTGAGCCAACTCCACCTTGCTGTTCGGGCACCAGGGCGCCCAGAAATGGACCACCGTGATCTGCGGCGAAGCCACCGCGGCCGCGACCGTTTCTTCGACCAGCAGCCAGCCCGGAGGCGACGTCTCAGCCGCCGTGACTACCACCGCCCAACTTACGAACAGCGCGAGGATTCGCTTCATCCCGCCAAGCTGGGCCGTCTCCGTTCAGGGCGCAACCTTCACCTCGTCCAGCGCCGCGAGTCGCTGCCGCACGATGAAATTCCGCTGGTCCCGCGGATTCTCCACGAGAAACTTTCGGTAAAATTCCACCGCCTGCCGTTGGTCGCCACCCAAGCGCGAGAGTTCGGCAATCTGCACCAGCACCTCCGCGCGCTCGCTCCAACCCAAGCGGGCCAGCCGCTCGGCCGCCAACAGGTGTGGCAGCGCGCCGGCCGCCGGCAGCCGGTAGAAAAAAATCGCATTCGCAATCACATAGCGCACCTCGCACTCCGCCGTGGGCGTGCGGGTTTGGGCCAGGAGTTTTTCCGCCTCCATGATGCGTTCCGCCGGTGGGGTCGTCGGATTCAGTTCGTAAATCTCCAGCAACGCCAGCCGGCTAAGTGCCGTCTGCGCCCATACCGAATCTACGTATCCCGTGATGAGTTGACGAAACTGGTGCGCTGCCTCTTCCGCGTTGGGTTCGGCCTGGTGGTGCTGTGCAATGCGTCCGAGAAAAAACCGCGCGCCTTGCGCAAAATCATCTGTGCCGCTGTCGGCCAGCGCGGCGAACAGCCGGCGGGCCTCGTCAACCTGCGACGCGGAGACCGGCTGCTTGTCCAGCAGCGCCACCGCGCGCCCGAAACGCGCCTCGCGCGCCCGCGTCGGGTCAGCCGCTGGCTGGTGTTGATCAAAAACCGCCAGCGCCTGCACCGCACGATAGCCGGTCAGTGCCTGCCAGCCGGCCGCCAGCTCGCTCCCGGCGACACTCACCCCGCCGGTAATCAGGCCAATCATGAGCCACCTGGTTTTCATGGCGGCGGCAATGCCAGTGTGGCGCGGGCTTGATAGAGGTTGATCTCGTTATTGATCGTCACGAGTGGCAGCGTTTCCGGCCGCTGCCCGACCAAGGCCAGCTCGGCCTGCGCGGCGGCGGCCACATCCTCGCGCCGGGCGTTTTCCAACCCAGCCTGCACGTCACGCCGCAGTCCGTCACGCACCTTGTCGCCCATGGCGGCGCTCATGGCGGCGCGAAACGTATCCACGCTGCCGCCCGAACCCCACAGCGTGTGCAGCACACTCAGCATGAGACTCTGCGCATCGGTGTGGTTGCTCGGCCCCATGAACCCGGTTTGCCAGTAGTAGCCGTCAGGCTGGAGTTGGAACTGCGCGGCAAACGCCGACGGCTGCACGCCCGAGACGATCGGCAACCAGTTGCTCACGCGGGTGAAAATCGTGCTCCCTTCCTGGCTGCTCATGAAATGGAGAAAGTCCAGCGCCTCGGCCCGGTGCTTGGTGTGACGGTTCAGATAAAACGGCATGCCCGTTAAAACCTGCCCTTCGCCAAATGGCCCGTGCGCAAACCGCCCGTGCACCGGGTCGTCTTCGCGCGGAAACGGAAACCGAAACGCGCCCAGCTCGAACCGACAGAGCTGCTGCAGGCTCGTCGCCTCCCAACTCGGCGCGACGACCATCACCGCGCGGCCGGTCACAAAATCCGTCAGGGCGGTATCGCGTTCGCGCTGCAAAAATCCCGGCGTGCATTCGGCACCTACCTGGCGCAGCACCTCGAAGCCGGCGGCCAGCTCGGGCGCGTCGTAGCTCCATTCGCCACGCAAATAGGCGATCGCGAGGGTCTGGGGATCAAACTTCAGTCGGTGCTGAAAATCCAGCCGTTCAGCCAGGCCCATGCTCAAGTTACTCACGATCTCGTTGGTGAGGTTAAGGTGGGTCGTGCGCGAATTAGCCAGGGGCGCGAGTTTCAGGCCGTGGGCCTTCGCGTAGGTTTGGATCTCACTGCAGAGCTGAAGAAACTCGCGGTAGGTCCGCGGGGCCGTCGTGCGGCCGGTGATGTCCCGCAACAGCGCCTGGTTGTAGACGATCCGGCTCATGCCCGTCGTCATCGAGACCCCATAATACTGGCCGAGCGCCTGCACATAATTGTCCGGACTCGTCATCCCGTCGATGAAGGTATCGCGCCATGGCACACCCTCAAGCGGGGTGCCGCGGTTGTAGGGATTGGGCTGCATCACCTCCGCGGTGATGGGTGAAAAATTCCGCGCCGTGTCGGGCCACGGCCAGGAATACTCCACCAGGTCCGGACCCGTGCCACCCACCATCTGGGTCATGATCCACGGCAGATAGACACTGCCGGGCGCCGCGATCTGGACCACGTGCACGTGCGGATTGAGTTCCTCGTAGCGCTTGATGATGGCGTCGATCCCATCGCGCACGCCGCCCTCCAGTTGCCACTGCGAGAGGCGAATGGTCACCCGCTCGCTGCGGACTTCCTCCGCCGTGCGGCGGAAAACCAGCCACCCAGCGGCCAGGTAGGCCACCGCCAGCAGGGCAAAACCGGCATGTTTGGGTTTGATGCGCACGCGACTCGCGCAAACCAGCAGTGACCCCGGCATTTGGCAATCGTGTCTTCAGACAAGCGGGACTCTAATCCTATCCCGTGCAGAAAGGACTGGTTTCAGTCCGTGCAGCCGGCACGATAGCGAGAGTCGCCGAACTCCTCTCTCCGTCCGATCCATTTCAGTTTCAAGCGCAGTTCCCTCTCTCCCCCGACAACGCCCCATGAAAACCCACCTTACCGCATTTCGTCGTGTCGCGAGCAATCTCGGACCGCTGCTCGCCGCCAACCAGCTCGAAGTGCACGCGGGCTGCTGGATCGATTCGGCGGCATTGAAAGTGCAGAAGCCCGCATGGGCGGAAGGCAAAACGCCTTCCACGGTCACCAATCCGGGAATCTTTTTTTCCATTTGGATCGATGCCAAGGCACCGAAGCCGCAGCAGGTTTCCTACAATATCCATGCGCTGAAGCTGCGGGCCATGAGCGCCTATGCACTGCAAAGCCGGGAATTCGCTGCCGCCTTCCGCGCCAAGTTCGCCCGCGCCAGCAAGGATTGGCCCAATGTGTCGGTGGATTACGGTCCCCAAACCTTGATGGAGGGTTGGATCGATTTAAATGAAGCCGATCTCGAAGCCGCAGCCGCCCGGCTGGTGAAGCAGTTCATCCCGCTGGCGGCCACGATTGATGCGCTGCTGAATGCGCGACGTCGCCCGCCACATGCCTGAACCCACAGCCCAACCACGGATTACACGGATGAGCACAGATACATCGATCCACTGTAAATATCCCAAGAGCAAGTTCCGGGCGGTGGAGGGACCGGCTCTGTCCGGTCCGCGCCGGCTTTCAGCCATCCGTGTTCATCAGTGATATCCGTGGTTACAGGCATGAACCTCGCCCACCCACAGCTCGTCGATTCGTTGCGCAAGGCCTATTCGGCCGAACGCGCGGCCTCCCTCGCCTACATCGGCCACGCCGCCTCGTTGCGCGATCCCGCCGAGCGCGCCGCCGTCCGCCAAATCGAGCAGGACGAGTGGGATCACCGCCGTCAGGTGCGCGCGATCATGGATCGTTACGCCATCCCGGTCTCGCGCTGGCTGGAATTCAAATACCTCTGCATCGGCAAAGTCATCGGCTGGAGCTGTCACGTGATCGGCCGGTTCATGCCCTATTTTTTCGCGGGCAAACTCGAGAGCGGCAACGTCTGCGAGTATTTCGTGATGATTCATTACTTTCACGCCCTCGGCATCACGGAGCACGACCAGATCCTCTACGAGATGGGCCTCAAGGAAAAGGAACACGAAGTCCATTTCCTCCACGTCATCAAAGACGCCGCATGGCTACCGTGGTTCGAACGGGTGTTCTCGTGGGGAGCCAAATCCAGCCTGAACGACGTAAACCTCAGAGAAAAACGCCCGTTGGAAACCGCCGCCAGTTATTGTCGGAATTATCCATCACGCTCGCCGCGCTAAAGTCACCTTCCCATGACAACCAATATCCGACCAGGGCAGCCACACGAATGGGATCAAATTCTAGGCGTCATTACTGTCGCCTTCAACCAGGCCAAGGTTGGAAAACTTGCCGATGCCATCCGCGCTTCGGATCGATGGATCGAACAACTGTCGCTCGTCGCCGAGCGCGACGGCCGGATCGTCGGCCATGTCTGCCTCAGCCGCGGAACCCTCCAGACCACATCGTGCTCCATCGACGTGCTCTGCCTAGCTCCGTTGGCGGTGCATCCGTCCATGCAACATCAAGGCATTGGCCGCGGGCTCGTTGCCCATGCTCTGGCACGTGCCGCAGAGCGCACCGAACCTTTTGTTATTCTGGAAGGTGATCCGACGCTCTATCGGCGACTTGGCTTTCACCGGGCAGCCGATTATGGGATCGAACGCCCCTCAACCCTCATTCCCGAGCCAGCCTTCCAGCTCGCACCTTTGCCTCATTATCGCGCCGACCTGCGCGGCCGCATCGTCTATCCCCAATTTTTCTACGAATTAGAATGCGTAGGTCCGTAACCCAATCCTCATTCACGCATCTCCCGCATGCCACTCTGCGAAACCCTTCTTCCCGTCAGTGTGGCTTATTTCTCGTAAGCATGAGGAAAAATCGTGCACTGACATCATGCCAACGGTTCATCTTTTGCATGGCTTACCCGGCACCGGGAAAACTACCTTCGCACATAAACTTGCGGCGGAATTGAATGCGGTGCGCCTAACTCACGATGAATGGATGACCATACTCTATGGCACCAACCCTCCGGCCGAGCATTTCGCCGACTATCATGACCGCGTGTTGAGCTTGATTTGGAAGATGGCCGCCGAATTCATATCGCACGACATCGATGTAATTCTCGATCACGGTTTTTGGACGCGAAAGTCCCGCGATGCCGCCCGGGCTCAGACCCAAGCCATTGGGGCCACACCCAAATTTTACCGTCTGGTTTGCCCTGACCCCGTTGCCGACGCCCGCGTTCTTGAACGCAGCAAAAATCCTCGGCCCGGCGTTCTGTTGATCGACGCGGCCGCCCTCGAACTTTTCCGGAGTCGCTATGAGCCTCTCGGCGAAGACGAACTCCACATTATTGTGAATACCCATGAGTGAAGTGTTCCCTTTCGTGTCTTCTGTGTTTTTCGTGGTTTCACCCTAAGATCCATGCCCTCTCACCGCGGCCTGCTCCATCACCTGATCATCACGGTCTCGGACGTGAACCGGGCATCGATTTTCTACAGCGCGCTGTTCCGCTACCTAGGCTATGATCTGGCCGGCAGCTCGCACGAGGGCGACCATCGCTACGAGGACTGGAAGCGTTGGGACACGGACATGCCCCACGAAATCAGCATCGCGCAGGGCGATCCCGCGTTGGCTGGCGTGAAACATCTGCGCGGTGCCGTCGGGCATCATCACCACCTCGCCTTCTGCGCCGCGGATCGTGCGGACGTGGACCGGTTCTACACCGAGGTGCTCGCACCGCTGGCCGCGCAGCGTCACTGCACCGTCGAGGACCCACCCTGCGACTGCCCCGAATACGGCGAAGGCTACTACGCCACGTTTTTCCACGACCTCGACGGCCTGAAATACGAGTTCGTCATCAATCCGAACCACCTCCGCAAAGCCCAACTTCGCCGGCAGTGATTCCAAACCGGTGCCAAATAATTTCCCACGGATAAACCCAAACCGCCGATCCTCATCCGCATCGATCCGCGCCATCCGCGGTAAAAATAAACCCAACGCGAATTTACGGCGGGCTTCACCCAAGCCAGCGCCACTTCTCCAGCGCTTGGCATCTTTTGCGTTCTTTGCGGCAAAATACTCCGTCCTTTGACTTTCAGGATTGCGCGCGCATCCCCGCGCGTTGCACTCGGCGACTCCTGCATGTCCACCCCGACCAATTTGCCCAATCCCGACCACGTGCTCGCCGTCGCCGCCGAGCTGAAACTCAAGATTCACCAAGTCGCTGCTACGGCTCAGCTCTTCAAGGAAGGCGCCACCGTTCCGTTCATCGCCCGTTACCGCAAGGAAGTCACCGGCGAACTCGACGAGGTCCAGATTATGGCCATCCGCGACCGCCTTGAACAAATGGCCCAGCTCGACGAGCGCCGCGCCGCCATCCTCGCCTCACTTCAGGAGCGCAACCTCCTCACGCCCGGGCTGGAAATAATCATCAACGCCGCCGCCACGCTCACCGCCCTCGAGGACATCTACCTGCCTTTCCGCCCGAAAAAGCGCACCCGCGCCACCATCGCGAAGGAAAAAGGCCTCGAACCGCTCGCCGCACTGCTCTGGGCGCAAGACAACGCCACTGACGTGCCCGCCGCCGCGGCCGCCTTCGTCGGCCGTGAATATACCGCCGACGACGGTAAAAACGCCGTCTCGAAAATCGCTTCCGCCGACGAAGCCCTTGCCGGTGCCCGCGATATCCTCGCCGAGCGCGTGAGCGACGACAAGGATGCTCGCACCCGGCTGCGCGGACTTTACCAGCGCGATGCCGTCATCTCCTCCAAGGTGCTCACCGGCAAGCAGGACTCGCCTGAAGCCGCCAAGTTCAAGGATTACTTCGAGTGGAGCGAGCCACTCGCCAAGGCCCCCAGCCACCGCGTCCTCGCGATGCGCCGCGGCGAAAAGGAAATGTTTCTCATGATGCGGGTGACGCTGCCCGATGAAACCGCAGCCTTCGCCGCCGTGCAGCAGTTGTTCGTAAAATCCTCCGAGGGTAGGGCGCGACCGCTGGGCGCGCCGAATCCTGCCAGCGGGCCTGGCAGTCCCGCCCTACCTCAGTCCTGCACCGATCAGGTCGTGCTTGCCGTGCAGGATGCCTGCAAGCGCCTCCTCGCCCCGGCGATGGAAACCGAGATGCGCCTCGAATCAAAAAAACGCGCCGACGAGGCCGGTATCAAGGTCTTCGCCTCCAATCTTCGCGAACTGCTTCTCGCCGCCCCGCTCGGCCAGCGCGCCGTCCTCGCCATCGATCCCGGCTTCCGCACCGGCTGCAAGGTCGTGCTCCTCGATCGCCAGGGGAAACTCCTGCATAACGACGTCGTCTATCCCGACCGCCATCCGGACGAAGCCGCAGAGAAACTCAACGGCTTCGTAAAGTTTTTCCACGTCGAGGCCGTCGCCATCGGCAACGGCACCGGTGGTCGCGAAACCGAGGCTTTCGTCCGCACGCTCAAGCTCCCGTCCGCCATCCAGATCGTCATGGTCAATGAATCCGGCGCCTCCATCTACTCCGCCAGTGAAGTCGCCCGCGAGGAGTTCCCCGATCACGACCTCACCGTGCGCGGCGCCGTCTCCATTGGCCGCCGCCTCATGGACCCGCTCGCCGAACTCGTGAAACTCGACCCGAAGAGTATCGGTGTCGGCCAGTATCAGCACGACGTCGACCAGGCCGCGCTCAAGCGTTCGCTCGACGACACCGTCGTCAGCTCCGTCAACGGCGTCGGCGTCGAGCTCAACACCGCCTCGAAGCAACTCCTCAGCTACGTCTCCGGCCTCAACTCGGCCATCGCCGGCGCCATCGTTGCGTGCCGCAACGAGCAGGGCCCGTTCAAGTCGCGCGCCGACCTGAAGGACGTGCCGCGCCTCGGCCCGAAAGCCTTCGAGCAGGCCGCTGGTTTTCTCCGCATCCGTGACAGCGTCCACCCCCTCGACGCCAGCGCCGTGCATCCCGAGCGCTATGCCCTCGTGGAAAAAATCGCCGCCGACTGCGGCGCCACGGTCGCCGACCTGATGCGCGACGACAAACTCCGCGCCCAAATCAAACTCGAGGCCTACGTCACCGCCGAGGTTGGCCTGCCCACGCTCACCGACATCATGGCCGAGCTGGCCAAGCCCGGCCGCGATCCACGCGAACAATTCGAAGCCTTCAGCTTTCAGGCTGGAGTCAACAAACCCGAAGACCTCAAGCCCGGCATGCGCCTCCCCGGCATCGTGACCAACGTCACGGCCTTTGGCGCGTTTGTGGACATCGGCGTGCACCAGGACGGCCTCGTGCACGTTTCCCAACTCGCCGACGCTTTCGTGAAGGACCCGGCCGAAGTCGTGAAGCCGCAGCAAAAAGTCAGCGTCACCGTTACCGAAGTGGATCTCGCGCGCAAACGCATCGCCCTCTCGATGCGCAGCAAACCCGAGATCGGTCCGCGCTCGTCTGGTGGGGCCGGTGGGCCGGGCGCCCCGCGCACGGCTCCGGCCGGCAATCATCGCAACGCCGCGCCCGCCGCGGCTCCACGTCCGCCGCAAGCCGTGAACAACGACTGGTTCAGCGCCGCGCTGAACAAAAAGAAATAAGGCAGGGTCCGTTATCCCTAACGGACCGTGGGATCCGCACCCTGGGAGCGCGGGCGGCCCGCCCGCCACTTCCACCGACGACGCTCCCACTCACCGATACGGCTGGTGCAGCTCCACCGGTTTGGATTTTTTGCGCAGTCGCAGATTGATCATCTCCACACCGAACGAGAAGGCCATGGCGAAGTAAACATAACCCTTGGGCACATGCACCCCCGTGCCCTCGGCGATCAAAGTAACTCCGATCAAAATCAGGAACGACAGCGCCAGCACCTTCAGCGTCGGATGCCGGTTCACAAATTCGCTGATCGTGCCGGCCGCCATGAGCATCACGCCCATCGCGAGAATCACTGCGATGATCATGACCGGCAGATGCTGCGCCATGCCGACCGCCGTGATCACCGAGTCGAGCGAGAACACGATATCCAGCAGCATGATTTGCACGAGCACATGGCCGAATTTCGCCGCCGCCTTCGTCGGGTTGGCCTGCCCGTCCTCGCCCTCAAGTTTCTCATGGATTTCCATCGTGCTCTTCACGATCAGAAACAGACCACCGCACAACAGAATGAGATCGCGGCCCGAAACGCCGTGGCCGACGAGGGTGAACAACGGCGTCGTGAGCCGGGCCATCCACGCAATACCGCACAACAGCAGGATGCGCGTGATCAGCGCCAGCATGAGGCCGGACTGCCGCGCCTTGGCCTGTTGCGCCTGCGGGAGTTTGCCCGCGAGAATCGAGATGAAAATAATGTTGTCGATCCCGAGCACGATTTCGAGCCCGGTGAGCGTGAGCAGGCTGATCCATGCCTGCGGGTCGGAAAGCCATTCCATAGTGCGGCCCAGTCAGTCCACTTGCCGCCCCGGCGTCAATGGGCGCACCATCGCAGCGGAACCGCAGTTTGCTCTGCTCTTCGCGGTCGCCTCAATCCCAGATCGGCCGCCAGTCGCGCGGATAATCGGTCAACCCATTCAGCGCGGCCACTTCCTCCGGGCTTAGCCGGTAGCCGACGGCGCCGAAGGACTCGCGCAGTTGCTCAACCGTGTTCGCCCCGATGATCGGCGCGGTCGTGGTCGGCTGCGTGAGCAGCCAGGCCAGCGCCGTCTGCGCCACCGTCTTGCCGTGCGCCTGGCCGATGGCCTCGAGTTTTTCGATCGTCGCATAGCCCCGGTCGTTGAGAAAATTCTCCCCGACGTGCTGGGCACGCACGCTGTCGACCTTCGCACCGCGGCGGTATTTGCCGGTGAGAAAACCGGCGGCAAGCGGCGAATACGGGATGACGCCGAGCCCGTAGTGTTTACAGAGCGGCCGGGCCTCCGTCTCAAACAGCGCCCGCTCCATCAACGAATACCCCGGCTGGTAACTCACCAGTTTCGGATAGCCATGCTGGTCGCCGCGCCAGATCGCCTCCATCAGCCGCCACGCCGGATAATTGGAAGCACCGATAGTGCGCACCTTGCCGGCACGCACCAGCGCATCGAGCGCGCCCAATGTCTCCTCGATGGGCGTGTTGAGGTCCGCCCAGTGCAGTTGGTAAAGATCAATGCAGTCCACCTGCAACCGCCGCAGTGAATCCTCGCAACAGCGGACGACGCGTGTGCGCTTCAGTCCCTCGCCGTCCGGACCCTCGGACATTTTGCCGCGCACCTTGGTCGCGATCACCATCTGGTCGCGGTTGCCGCGCGCCTTCAGCCACCGGCCGATGATTTCCTCGGAACGACCGCCGCCGGCCATGCCATCCGGCCCCCAATTCGTGTAGATGTCCGCCGTGTCGATGAAATTGCCGCCCGCCGCGACAAACGCGTCCATCATCGCAAACGAGGCAGCCTCGTCGGCGGTCCACCCAAACTGCATCGTGCCCAGGCAGAGTTCGGAAACGTTGAGCGTGGCAGAGCCGAGTTTGCGTAGATTCATGCCGCCAGTGAACGCCCGCGGCGCGAGAATTCAACCGGCTTTCTCAATTTCCCACCCAAGCCAGCCCGAGGCGCAGCCACAGCGGCATGAGCACGATGCTCGCCAGCACGGTCGCAAGCACCACGCGCACCGCCGTCAGCATGTGACCGCCGTGATGCTTCACCAGCACCAGCGGCAGAAACGCCGCCGGCATCGCCGCCTGCACCAGAATCACGTGCTTCAGATCGGCTGAAAACGGGCCGAATCTCGCGAGCAGTAAAAACAGCCCGCTCATCACGCCGAGCCGCAAAACCACCGCCGCCAGTGAAGTCCGCCACTCGAATAAATCCGCCGGCCGCGCAAACAGGTGCTCCGCCAGGGTCGCCCCGCTCAGGATCAGCCCGAGCGGAATCGCGCACACGGCCAACGCATGCACCACGCCGAGAATCACCGCCGGCAAATGTCCGCCCAAGCCCGACAAATTGACGCCCACGGCCAGCACAAGCGCCAGCACCGGAGGACTGCACAGGCGGCGCCACCCCACCCGCCAGGATTCTCCCGCCAACACCATGACGCCCACGAGCCAGATCGCTGCTTCCACGCCGACATTATGCGCAAACAGCACTCCGAGGCTGCCTTGGCCGAAAAGCGCGGCGACCAACGGCACCGTGATATAGCTGTAATTATAGGTGCCGGTTGAAAACGCGAAGGTCCGCCGGCCGGTGCCCACCGCAAACCCGAGCGCTTGGGCGGCATAGTAACAAACCGCCAGACCCACCACGACGGAAACGACGCCCACCAGCGGCGCCCACAGGAGATTGCCCGGTTCGCGCAGCGCGGGATTGGCGTGCACATTTTCAAAAATCAGCGCGGGGTAGAGCACGTTGACGACGACCTTCAGCAGGCTTTCGTCCGCCTCGGCGTTCAGCCAGCGCGCCCGCCGCAAGGCCACACCCACCCCCATCACGCCAAACACCGGCAGAATCAGCAACATCAGCTCCCCATAGGTCGGCATCGGGAAAATTTATTCCGCCATCGCCTGCCCTGCCAGCCAGCCCGTCGTCCAGGCCGACTGAAAATTAAAGCCGCCCGTGATGCCGTCGATATCGAGCAACTCACCGGCGAAATGCAATCCGGGGCAGAGCTTGCTCTCCATCGTCTTGAAATCCACCTCGCTCAGCCGCACGCCGCCGCAGGTCACGAACTCCTCCTTGTTCATGCTCTTGCCGACGACGGTGAATTCCGCGCTGGTGAGCTGCCCGGCGAGTGCGCCCAGCGCGTCGTTTGACACACCCGCCCACTGCGTCGTGGGCGCGATGCCCGTCAGGGTGAGCAGTCGTTCCCAGAAACGCGCCGGCAGCCCAAACGGATTCCAGGTGCCGAGCTGCTTCCGCGGGTGTTGCGTGCGCACGACGTTGAATTCACGCACCAACGATTCCCGCGTGTGCGGAGGCACAAAATTGACCAGCAGCTTGAACTCGTAATTGCACGCGGCGAGTTCACGCGCCCCCCAAGCGGACAACTTCAGGATTGCCGGACCACTCAGACCCCAGTGCGTGATCAGCAGCGGGCCGCCCTCCTTGAGCTTCAGGCCGGGCACGCTCGTTGCGACCTGCTCCATGGCAATACCCGAAAGTCCCTCCAGACGTTTGTCGTCGATATGAAAAGTGAACAGTGAAGGAGCCAGCGGCTCGATCGTATGCCCCAGAGCCGCCGCCATCGTCAGGCCCGCCGAGGCGCGGTTGCCGCCTGTGGCCATCAGCACCCGCTCGCAGCGCAGCTCCGTATTATCCGTCAACGTGAGCCAGAAGGCGCGCTCCTCGCCACGGCCGACCCGCTCGACTTTGCGCACGCCGAGGCTCGTGCGCACCTCGACGCCCGCCTTGGCCGCCGCCTGCATGAGGCAATCCACAATGGTCGCGGAATCATCGGTCAGGGGAAACATCCGGCCATCGGTCTCGGTCTTCAACTCCACCCCGCGGGCGGCAAACCACGCCACCGTGTCCCGCGGCTGCCAGCGATGAAACGCGCCCAGCAGCTCACGCCCGCCGCGCGGATAGCGTTTGACCAACTCGCGTGGCTCGAAGCAGGCATGCGTGACATTGCAACGCCCGCCCCCGGAGACGCGCACTTTCGCCAACGGGTGCGCCGTGGCCTCGAAAAGCGTGACGGTCGCCGCGGGATTTTTCTCCGCACAGGTGATGGCGGCAAAAAATCCCGCGGCGCCGCCACCGATCACGACCACGCGGGGATTACTCATGCGCGCAGCGTGGAAACCCGCCGCCGCCACGTCGAAGCCAAAAACCGCCGGTCTGCTTTCGCTTCGCCAACCGGCGGCATCAGCGATGCCGGCTCCAGCCAGAAGTTCAGGACTCGCCGCCGGCGCGTCCCTCCGGACCACCCCGGCCGCCGGGCCCTCTCTGTGGCATCGCGTCAAACGTTGCCTGCTGTTCCGGTGTGAACAACGCGCGGAGCTGCGTGCGCGTTTCCTCGCGGATGGTCCGCATCTCCTTGAATTTCTCACGCCGCGGGCGGGCCGCGTCATCCCGCAGGGCTTTAAGTTTGGCGGCTTCGTGCTTCAGGACCTCACCGGCAGACGCTTTTTGCGCATCGGTGAGGGTGAGTTTCTCGGCGAGCATTTTCAGGCGGTCCGCGAGGTGCTCGCGCGGGCCGCCTTCAGGCTGCGCGGCCTTTTCAGCGGCATCGGCGGCGCGGGTAACTGGCAGCGCCAAGGTCAAGCCAGTGGCTAATACGGACAGGACGAACAGGGAGGATTTTTTCATGTTAATTGGGAACGGTGGATTAGACCTCAGGCTAGACGCCTGACCGATGATGCGGTTACATCGGGCCCGTATGCGCCCCGTCGCTTTGATCCTTTTGGCCGAGAAAACCGTCACCGCCACCCAAGCGCGGCTGCCGGAGGAGTTGCGCGTGCTGGCCCTGGTCGTGCCAGTGCACTACGAACAGATCCCTTCCGCCGAGGTGCTCGCCGAGGGCTTCGAGTCCGATATTTTAGGGCTTTTCACCGGCAATCCCCATGGCACGGAGCTCACGCACGACCTGCCGGCCCCGCCCCAAATCCTGCTCTACCTCGATAACCTGTGGGATTACGCCGCCGGCGACAAAACGGCCTTTCGCGAGGAGGTTCGCCTCACTTATCTGCACGAATTAGGTCATTTTTTCGGTTGGGATGAGGCTGAATTGACCGCCCGCGGGCTGGATTGATCGGGAACCCCTTGCAATCCGCGCTTTCCAAGTCGCCGCCGCCTTGTTTAGTGTCCATTCAATCCATCCGCATCTCCTCATGAAGAAATTTTTTCTCCTGTCCCTTCTCGCCTCGTTCTGCGTGGCCCTCTCAGCCCGCGCAACCTCGCGCGGCGAAGCCATTGAGCGGATTGAGTCCTGCGAAGCCATCCTCCAGGAGTTTCAGGCGGATCCCGCGACCGCGATCCCAGCCGAAATTCTCCGCCGCGCCCGCGCCCTCGTGATCGTCAACCAGGCCCGCGCCGGTTTCGTCCTCGGCATCAAGGACGGCTACGCCACCATGCTGGTGCGCCGCGCCGACAACACCTGGAGCGTCCCTGTCATCCTCGCGGCAGGCGAAGGCAGCCTCGGCTTCCAGATCGGTTTCACCAAAATCGAGACCATCTACGTCATCACGGACGATCAGACTCCGCGCATGTTCTTCAAAGACCGCTTCCGCGTCGGCATTGATGCCAAGGCCGTCGCCGGCCCCCGCTTTGCCGAACAAGAACACATTGATGACCATGTGCTCCTCGCCCCCGTGCTCGCTTACACCAAGAATCAGGGCCTTTACGCCGGCGTCTCGATCAAGGGCGGCTATCTGTCGCGCAACGACGATGCCAACCGTGCGCTTTACGACACCCAATACACCATGCCGGAAATCCTCTATAGCGACTGGGTGAAGCCCAACGAAGATGTCCTGCCGTTGGTAAATCTGGTGCGCTCGCTCACGCAGTAAGCGCTTTGTCCACTATGCCAGCGAACCCCATTCTCGGTGGTGGAGGTTTCCACCACGTCTGCGTGAAGACACGCGACTGGGCGGCCACGATGCGTTTTTATCAGGAGGGATTGGGCTGCACCGAAAAGATCGCGTGGAGCACCGCCCCCAAGCGCGCCATCATGCTGGATGCCGGCGACGGCAATTACGTGGAAGTCTTCGAAGATCCCGAATGGTCACCTGCGCCGCTGGGTCCGATTTTTCATTTCGCCCTGCGCACCACCCGGATCGACACGTTGATCGCTCATCTGCGCACGCTCGGCGTGAAAATCACCCTCGAGCCCAAGGACGTGATGATTGAGACGACCAATGGCGCCGGTCCCGTCCCCGTGCGGATTGCCTTCTGCGAAGGTCCGAACGGCGAAAGTATCGAGTTCCTGCAGAACACACTGACCTGACCGGTCAGCGGGCCCCGCCGCGCACGGTCCAAAGATAGCGCACCAGCGCTTCCATGACCGCCGCCGCCACCTGCCGCTGCACTTCATCGCGTGTCGCCTCGGGACATTCGATACGGCCGTTCAGCATGTGCTCGGTCCCGTCGGCCTTGCGGTGCGCAATCGCCCACCAGGCAAACGGCACGTCCACGTCATCGTCCGGTGAGGGCTCGGCGTAACCGGTCGTCGCCACTCCCAAATCGCTGCCAAACAGCACGCAGACACCCCGCGCCATCTGTTCCGCCATGCCGGCGGAAACGCAATTGACGGCCTGCGCCCTTGCGCGGTCCACCCCAAGGTGCCGCACCTTCTGCTCCAGCGTGTAGGCCGTGATGCCGCCGAGAAAAAACTCCGATGCACCCGAAATCCGCCCCACCGCCGCCTGCACCTGCCCGCACGTCAGACTCTCGGCCACCGCGAGGGTGAGCCGCGGCGAACGCAACATGAGTTCCTTCAGGACGGGCATGGCGGTTATTTCAATTCCAAGCCCACCGGGCAGTGGTCGCTGCCCATCACCTCGGGACTGATCCATGCCCGTTTCAACGCCGGTTTCAGCTTCTCGCTCGCAACGAAGTAATCGACGCGCCACCCGATGTTCCGCGCCCGGCAGTTCATCATCTGGCTCCACCAGGTGTAGTGGCCGGGACCTTTTTCGAATTCACGGAAGGTATCGACAAACCCCTTCGACAACACCGTGGAAAAATTCGTGCGCTCCTCCTCGGTGAACCCCGCGTTGCGGCGGTTGGGCTTCGGATTGGTCAGGTCGATCTCCGTGTGCGCCACGTTAAGATCGCCGCAAAACACCACCGGTTTGCCCTTCTTTTCCAGCTTCTTGAGGAAGGCCAGAAACGCCGGATCCCATTCCTTCGTGCGATAGTCGAGCCGCGTCAGTCCGCGCTGGGAATTGGGCTGATAAACATTGACGAGATAGAAGTCGGCAAACTCCGCCGTGATGACCCGCCCCTCGTCATCGTGTCCGGGCAAGCCGATGCCGCAGGTGACACTTTTCGGTGCGATGCGGGTGAAAATCACTGTGCCCGAGTAACCTTTCTTGACCGCGGAATACCAGTGCGGCGTGTAACCTGCCACCCATGCCACATGCTGCACATCGCCCGGATGCGCCTTCGTCTCCTGCAGGCAAATCACGTCGGCATCGACCTTCTCCATGTAGTCGAGGAACCCCTTTTTCAAAACGGCGCGGACACCATTGACGTTCCAAGAGACGAGTTTCATGCCCCGCCAGTCTCAATGACCCGCCGGGCGCGGCGCGACTTTTTTCTCCGCGTTGGCGTAGCTATGACAGCTTCGCGCCGACCTTCGGATTGCGTCGCCGGCGGGTTTCTGTGAGGCTGGCCGCACCTTGCCCATGTCCGCCTTCGTTCCCATTCCCCTTGGCCGCCCTATTCCCGACAGTCCGCATGCCGTTTCGTGCAGTCTGCCGACGATGCGCTCCGTCCGTGGCTATGAGGAAAAAGACCCGGAAATCGTCCGCGCGCTCACCAGCGGTTATCCCCGCTTTGTGGTGCACCCTTTCGCGCGGCAGTTGGTGGCGCATTTTACCGCCACGCTGCCGGCCTTGCACGGCCGCACGCTTTGGCTGACTTCGTCGGCCGCCATGGCGCAGGCGCTCGTCGCGCATCTTGGACCGACGCAAAACGCCACGCTTTTCACCCAGCCCGGCCTTTCCGGCGTATCGCATCCCGCATCGGCGGCCACCTCGGCCGCCGCGAAGGTCTTTCTCCAAAACATCGGTGGTTTCATTTCCTCACGCGAAGCCGAAGACCACCTCGTGCGGCTTAAACTTCTCGCCACACCTTATGCGGAGGAAATTTTTCCCGGCGACGCGGCGACGGAAGTGCGCCGTCATCTCCGCTCGGCCCTGCCCGGCACCTCGGACGCCGATCTCATCCTGTCCAACTGCGGCATGAGCTCCATCTGGGCGGCTTTTCATGCGGTCGCTGAACTGCAGGCCGCGCGTGGGCGCACCGTCTGGCTGCAACTCGGCTGGCTCTATCTTGACTCCATCGCCATCCTGCAAAAATTCACGCGTTCACCCGCCGACTACGTTTACATTCGCGATGTGTTCGATCTCGACGCGCTCACTCGCATTTTCGCCGAGCATGGTCAGCGCATCGCCGGCATCATCGCCGAGGTGCCCACCAACCCCCTCATCCAAACGCCAGACCTCCCCGCCCTCGCCGCCCTCTGCCGCCAGCATGGCGCCCGGCTGCTGGTCGACCCTTCCCTCGTTTCGGTTTTTAACCTCAACCTGCTCCCGCACTCGGACGTCGTCGTCGCCAGCCTGACCAAATACACCGCCAGCGACGGTGATCTCACCGCCGGTTTCTGCGCGGTGAATCCCGCCGGTCCCGATGCAGTCGAACTGCGTCGCCGCATCGCAGCTGCGTCCGAACCCCTCTATCGCCGCGACCTCTCCCGCCTCGCTGTCCAGATCGGTCAGACCAGACCCCTGCTTGAAAAAATTCATGGCACCGCCGCCCAAGTCGTCGCGTTTCTGGAAAAGCATCCGGCGGTGAAGGAAGTATTCTGGGCACTGCACCCGACCGCGGCCGCGAACTACCGCCGCCTCGCTCATGCGCCCGATGCCACCGGCGGCATGATTACGTTCACCCTGAAAAAAATCGGCGGCTTGACCGAATTCTACGACCGCCTTCGCCTGCCCAAGGGGCCGAGCTTCGGCATGAAGACGACGCTCATCTGTCCCTTCATGTATCTCGCACATTACGATCTCGTGACGACGCCCGCCGGTTTAGCCGAGCTTGCTGCGAGCAAACTCGACCCCGATCTGCTTCGCCTCTGCGTCGGCATCGAGCCGGTCGACGACATCATCGCCACCCTCGCCGAGGCTCTGGCATGAGTGAAACCGTTCACCTGTTTACAAGCGCCTGCCTTGGGAACGAACGCACCGTTTGGATCAGACGACCGAAACTACCCTCAGCCCCCTGCAACTTGGCCATTTTTCTCGATGGCGAACTCTATCGAGAAAAAGTGGAGGCCCTCTCGGTAATTGGATCGCTCGAGGCATCGACAAGCATCGCGAATACTCTATTTGTCTTCGTATCTGTTTCGACATGGGAAGCTCGCTGGAAGGAGTGCCCATGCAATCCACTCTTCGCTCAGTTCATCAATGAAGAGCTGCTTCCGTGGCTGATAAAACAACATCCATTGATCACGGCGGCCCCTGAGCGGGCCTTGATTGGCTTGAGCTACACCGGCCTCGCCGCAGCCTATGCCGCACTTCAATATCCGGCATCTTTCACCCGTGTGATCGCCCAATCCGGCTCTTTCTGGTCAAATGATTGCTGGTTGGTCGAGCAGTTCCGCCTGCGAGGGACGCCACTCCCCACCGCGTTCTATCTTGATGTTGGGTCGCACGAAACCGAGGAAAACGTGCAACACAAAGAAGATGTCCTTCAGGTCGTCTCGCAGATCGACGCGATCCGGCGACTTAGAAGCGTGCTTTTGGAACAAGGGTATCGAATTAAATATCAGGAGTTCGATGGCGGCCACGATTGCCTGGCATGGAAAAAGACTTTGCCGGCAGCGCTTTGCTGGGCGCTGCCTACGAGCGTCTAAGAAAAATTAGACCCGTCCCGTGACCAACGCCTCCTGTCTCCTCACCGTCAAGGTGGTGCCCAATGCTCCGCGCAGCGAAATCGCCGGCTGGCTCGGCGAAGCTTTGAAAGTCAAAATCAAGGCCCCGCCTGTCGAAGGCCGGGCCAACGCCGTCCTTTGTGAATTTCTCGCCGCCCAGTTCACCCTGCCAAAACACGCCGTGAGCATTTTGTCCGGCGAAACCTCACGACTGAAGCGTGTGCGACTCGACGGCCTCACGCTGGCCACGCTGCGCGTTCACCTCGCGAGCCTGTCACGGGGCAAGTGACAGATTGCCCGGCGACGTTTTCACCCAAACGCGCCAGCTGAACAGCAGCGCCGCGCTACCCAAGCCCGCGGCCAAGGCGCCCCAGATCGCCATCGGACCATAGCCTTGGTGCACCCCAAGCCAATATCCGCCCGGCAGCGCAATCAGCCAATAGGCCACGAAAGTGAGGGCCGTCGGCACCTTTACATCGGCCAGCCCGCGCAAGACGCCCACCCCGATGACCTGCGCGCCATCGAACAATTGGAAAATTGCCGCCACCACGAGCAAACGGGTCGCAAGCGCGATGACTTCCGGCTCCGCGGTAAAACCCGCGGCCAGCCCGCGCCCGGCCACCGCGATGAGCAGCGCAAACCCCAACATGATGGCCGCCCCCGCGCCGAGCGCACCAAAGGCGATCGGCCGCAACCGTTCCCGCCGCCCCTCGCCCACCGCGCGTCCGATTCGCACCGATACTGCGATGGAAATTCCCAGCGGAAACATGAAGGTGAAAGCCGCGCAGCTCAGCGCAATCTGGTGCGCCGCCAGCGCCACCGTGCCCAGCCAGCCCATCATCAGCGCCGCCGCGGTAAACGCGCCCACCTCAAACAATAATTGTCCCGCCGCCGGCCCGCCGATGCCCAGCATCTCCCGCAACCGCACCCAGGAAATCGCCGCCACCCACGACGGATTGATTGATTTTCCTTCGGCCTCCCCGCCAAAAGAGGGCCCGCCCTCCGTAGGCTTGGCGAAGGAAGGCCACTCCATCCTTACTTCCTGTCGCCGGCCCAACCACCACCACAGCGCGAACGCCGCCACCAACCGCGCAGCCAGTGTCGCCCAACCCGCACCTTCCAGCCCGAGGGCCGGTGCCCCCAGATGACCGTAAATCAAAATCCAATTGAGCAGCACATTCAGCCCCACGCCGCCGAGTAGCAGACCGACCGGAGCCCACGGATGACCGACCGCCTCGCTAAACTGCCGCAGCACTTGAAACACCAGCGTTGGCAGCAGCGACACCGCGACGATTTGAAAATAAGGCTGCATCGCCACGACCACTTCCGCCGGTTGCCCGAAGTGATCCAGCCACGGCGTGACGGCCAGCATGGCCGGTGCCCCGACCGCGCCGAGCGCCAGCCCGAGGAACATGCCATGCCGCAAAAACTCCGCACACTCCCGCGGCTGCCGGGCACCATGCGCCCGCGCCACCAGCACCGAAACCGACGTCAACACCCCGATACCCACGACGAACACCACCGTGAAGAGGCTGTTGGCAAACGCCGACGCCGCGAGCGGCACCTTGCCGATGCGACCGACCATCACCGCATCAGTGATGCCCATCAGCATCTGGCTCACTTGCCCGAGGATGATCGGGAAAGCCAGGCTCATGGTCTCACGCAGCTCGGCGATGTAGGAACGGGGCGACACAGGCCAAAAGCTCCGCAGAGAACCGATTCGGTTTGAAGCCAAATCTCCCGCGTCGTCCCCTGTCGGCAACCGCATGACCACCGCCGCGCTTCTCCTCGTGCTTGCCGCCGCCGGGCTGCATGCGACTTGGAACTACTGCGCCAAGCGCGCCGGTGGCGGACTGCCCTTCGTGTATGTCGTCAGTCTCATCATCTGCACGCTCTACGTGCCGGTGATCTCGGTTTACTGGATTTGGCAAAACCCCGTGCTCCCCTGGGGCGCCGTGCTCTGGATCGTCGGCAGCGGGGTGCTGAAGACTTCATATTCCCTTTTTCTGCAACGCGGCTATCGCACCGGCGATTTCTCGCTGATTTATCCGCTGGCCCGCGGCACCGGCCCGCTACTCTCGACCCTCGCTGCCATTGTCCTGCTGGGCGAACGCCCCTCGCTCCTCGCACTGGCCGGCGGCTTGATCATCATCACGAGCATATTTTTTCTGACCGGCGGGACAAAACTGTTCCAGCAGGATCGCGCCCACCTGCGCAACGCGATGAACTACGGCCTGCTGTCCGGCGTCTTCATCGCCGCCTACACCATTTGGGACCAGCAGGGTGTCGCCGGGCTCGCCGTCACTCCACTCCTCTATGATGCGGGCACCGCTTTCACGCAACTGACCCTGCTCACGCCCTTTGCCCTGCGCCGCCGGCCGGAAGTGAAAGCCTGCTGGCAAGGCCA
>JAGNQV010000129.1 GCA_017988885.1 Opitutaceae bacterium
TTGCGGGGTCGTTCGAGCGGACGATGTTCAGTGTGGCCTGCAGTTCGATGAGGGCTTTCGTGAAGGCGGACTTGCGGGCTGGGTCGCCCTTGAGGACGGCCTTGCGCAAGGCCCCGGTGGTCAGGGGTTCGATGCGGATGAGTTCGTAGATATTCCGCGCCAGCAGGCCGCACGCCGCTATCGGTCGATGAAACGCGGGATAATGTTTTTGGCGCAGATAGTCCATTGTCATGAGCACCGTCTTGCCGCCGGCACCCTTGCCGTAGAAAATCTCATCGGGATAATCGGCGGGAAGCTGGTTCTTCCAGCTCCAGACGGCGCCGATCTTTTGGCCCCAGCCCTTTTCGCCGGGCTGCTTTTCGGGCAAGTCGATGACGTCCCAAAGATTGGGCAAAGCGCTTTTCTTGTCCGCAAAAACCAGACAGACCCCTGCAGCCTGCACAAAGGCACGCGCCTGCGCGAGGGTGCGGACGCCCGCCTTGGGCTTGGGGTTCATGGTGGCTGCCGGCGCGCGCCTTGGTGGGGCCATACGCACCTTACAATCCCAGCATGAAGTTGAACGTCTGGTCGCTTTCGCCGGGGAGACCTTCGTGGCCGTAGTCGGGATAAATGACCGTCTGCTTCTTCGATGTGATTTTGTTGTAGGCGGCGTATTGCGTGGAGGGTGGGCAGATGGTGTCCATGAGGCCGATATACATGAGCACCTCGGCCTTGATGCGCGGAGCGAGGTGCTGGCAATCGATGTAGCCGAGTTTGGTGAAGATTTCCTGCTCGCGCTGGTGCAGCGGATCAAACTGGCGGAAGAACGTGCGCAGTTCCTCGTAGGCATCCTTGGCGAGGTCCATTTCCCAAATCCGCTGATAGTCGCAGAGAAACGGGAAGACGGGCGCGGCGCGCTTGATGCGGGGTTCGAGCGCGGCGCAGGCCAAGGTGAGCGCGCCGCCTTGCGAGCCACCCATTGCACCGACGCGCGTGGCGTCCACCTCGGGAAAATTCATCACGACGCGGGCGAGTTGCGCGGTGTCCAGAAAGATTTGGCGGAAGGCGAGGTTGCGCGGATCGGGATCATCGAGACCGCGGATGATGTGGCCGCGGTAGGTGGTGCCGAGCACTTTGCCCGAGTCTTCGGAGCGCCCGCCTTGGCCGCGGCAATCGAGCGCCGCGACACAGAAACCCTCGCCGGACCAAGCGAGGCGACTGGCGAAGTCGCCGCTGTTGCCGGTGTAGCCGTGAAATTGGAGCACGGCGGGATGCTTGCCGGTGGATTTTTTCGGCCGGACATACTTGGCGTAAACGCGGGCGCCGCCGACGCCGGTGAACCAGAGGTCGAACGCCTCACTGTGGCGGGGCGTGAGGGCCTTGGTCGGGATCAGTTCGGGTTTGGGGTCGGTCGCATCGAGTTCGCGCAGGGCGGCGTCCCAGTAGGCGTCGAAATCGGCAGGGCGCGGATTGCGGCCCTGATATTGGAGAAGCTCGGGAAGCGGTTTGTCGACGAGGGGCATGAGGAAAAAACAGCAGGAGGCGGGAAGAAGGCTAAAGCGGAAAGGATTCGGACGGAAATCGGGGCGGATGCAAGACGGCTCTGCGGCCGGGGGGCGTGGATTGGTTTCGGGTTGTCTCGCAGGGTGAACGGCGCGTGAGTCGCAGGATGAAAGTCGCATTCATCAGTGGCACGAGCATCGTCAACTCCGAGCTATTCGCCGCCTGGGAGGTCAGGACGATCAAGACCGCGTTCGGCGATGTCACCTACAAGACGCAGGGTGATTGCGCGCTGATCAACCGGCATGGCTATGCGTTTCCGCTGCCGCCGCACTCGATCAACTATCGCGCCAACATCCGGGCGTTGGCGGACCTCGGTTTCAAGGACGTGGTATCGCTCAACTCGGTCGGTTCACTCAAGCAGGAGCTGCCGCCCGGGACGTTTGTTTCGTGCAGCGATTACGTGGGCTTGCAGCAAGGGCCGGCGACGTTTTTTGACCGGGAGCTGAAGGGCGGTGCGCCGGGGATCGCGAACAATCTTATTCCGCTGCTCCTCGCGCAGCTCGCGCCGGAATTCAAGATTCATCCCGGCAAGGTCTACGTGCAGATGCGCGGCCCGCGTTTTGAGACGAAGGCGGAGATTCGTGTGGTGCAGCACTGGGGCGATGTGATCGGCATGACGGCGTGCCATGAGGCTGACCTGTGCACCGAGGCGGAACTGAATTACAACAGCCTCGCGCTGATCGATAATTACGCGAACGGACTCGAGGGGACGGAGATTGATTTCGCAAAATTCAAGGACCTCGTGAAGGAAAACCAGGCGAAGGTGAACCGGCTCTTTGTCCGGATGCTGGAGATCTTGGGCTGAGCGAGTTTTCCCCCATACCCTAGGCCATGACCGAAATCCAGAAATCACGGCATATCGGTTATGGTCCATTTTTCATGAAGTCGCAGAACATTGGCGCAACAGACGAGTCGCAGGACATCGGCCCGAGACACCGGCCCGAGACACCGGCCCGAAACACCGGCGCGCAACGGATGCGTCCCGCAGTGGGTGAACGTGCGCTGATGAGATCATGAACCTGTATTCCGGAGTTGGGATTACCGCAAAGAACGCAGAGAGCGCAAAGCTCGGAAAGCAGGTTTCGATTGTTTCCATGCTGCTGATGTCTGAGCAATTTTTCGTGCTTTTTGTGGCTTATTTGACCGGGATTTCGGTTTCTCCTCTGTGGTGAAATCATGTTTTAAAATTAGGTGTGCGGTTTGCTGCCTTTTGCTGATCGGGCTCGGGCTGATGGCACGTGCGAGCATGCCCGTGGCCGTAATGGCCGGATCGCCGTTCGCACCGGCGGTGGCGGCGGCACTCACGGGCGAGGCAACGGGTGATCCGACGCGGGGCAACCGCGTGGCGATCGTCAGCGGCGGCAATGATGCCCTGTTGCTGCGGGTGCATCTGATCCGGCAGGCCCGCGTCTCGATCGACATTCAGACCTTCATCTGGAGCGACGACGAGTGCGGGCGGTTGATGATCTATGAATTGATCGAAGCGGCCCGGCGCGGAGTAAAAGTTCGCGTCATCGCGGATCACATGGTCTCGGATCAGGACCCGGCGACCGTGGCATTTTTGGCGACGGTGCACCCGAATTTCCAATTGAAACATTACCGGCCGGCGATGGCGCGGATCAAACCCTCGCGCATCCAGACCATGCTGGCGGCGCTCTGGTCGTTCCACGACATCAACCAGCGGATGCACAACAAGGTGATGATCTTTGACGGCGCGGTGCTGATCACCGGGGGACGCAACATTGAAAACACCTATTTCGACCGCTCCTCGAAGATGAACTTCCGCGACCGGGATGTGCTGGCAATCGGGCCGGTGGCGCAGGCGGCGACGGCTTCGTTCGAGCAGTTCTGGAAATTCCGCCAGGCTGTGCCCGGCACTGAGTTGAAAGATGTCGCCGCCGTGATCGCGCAGGGAAAATATCCGCGTTACGAAACGCGCGCTGACTACGATTTTGGTCCGTTTTTCAAGGAAATGGAGGGTGCAGCGCCGGCGGTGCAAGGGGTCGCGGAGAAATTCGCCGGCCGGCTCTGCCCGGTAGCGCGGGTTGATTTCATCTGCGACGAGCCGGGCAAACCGAACGCACGCATTGCGCTGGCGCTGCGCCAAACGGCCGCGCAGGCGCAGCGCAGCGTTGTGATGCAGACGCCCTACCTGATCCTGAGCAAACCGGCGCGGCGGCTCGTGCATGAGCTGCGGGAGAAAAACCCGGACCTGAGTATCCGGATTTCGTCCAACAGCTTTGCCTCCACGGACAATCTCTTTGCCTATTCGGCCAACTACCGGCTGCGCGGTCTCTATATGGACGAGCTTAAACTGCAGATCCACGAGTTCAAGCCGCGGCCGGATTCGCTGCGCACGCTTTTCCCCGACTACGATGCGATCGCTGCGATCGCGCGGGAAAAGGATGCGAAGGCGTCACCGCCGTATTTGTGTGTGCACGCGAAGTCGCTCGTGGTGGACGACCGGCTCGCGTTCATCGGATCCTACAATCTCGATCCGCGTTCAGAAAACCTGAATACCGAGGTGGGACTTGTCATTGAGGACGCGGCCCTGGCGCGTGAGTTGCGGGAGGAAATTGAGGCCGACATGCGGCCGGAGAACAGTTGGGTGATCGGCCACCGGGTGCTGCCGCTGGGGCTTGGGGTGCTGAACAGTATGATCGCCGGACTGATCTCATTGAGTCCGGTCGATGTGTGGCCCATCCAGAATACGACGAGTTTCGAACTGCGCGCGGGTGCCAAAGCAGTGCCGCCGGATGACTCGGCATTTCATAAAAACTACCGCGAAGTGGGTTCTTTTCCCGGCACGGAAGGCGTGTTTACGCAGAAGGAAATCCTGACGCGGCTTTACAAGGCGGTGGGATCTCCACTCACGCCCATCATGTGATAAGCCTGCCGGGAGCGACTCAAACCGCGGGAAGATTTTTCTCGATGCGCCGGTCAGGAATCAGCCACATCAGCGCCACGCAGGCGTAAAGGGTCACGGCGACGGCGGGGAGCCAGCAGGTCAGAAGGATGCCGACGGCGTAGATCACGACCGAGACCCGGCCCTTAAAATCATTGCCGATTGACTTGGCCAAAGTGGAGCCAGCCTCGTGGCTGGCCAGCAAGGTGCGCACGAGAATAAAATAGGCGACTGCGGCCATGAGCAGGATTCCGCCGTAGAGGGCAACCGTGGTGGCGGCGAAATGATTTTCACCCATCCAACCGGTGGCAAAGGGCATTAACGACAGCCAAAAAAGGAGATGCAAGTTGGCCCAGAGGACGCGGCCCTGCACGTGTTTCACCGCCTGAAAAAGATGGTGGTGATTATTCCAATAAATCCCGAGATAGACGAAGCTGATCACGTAGCTCAGGAAAACCGGCCAGATGGGCAGCAGATCGTGCAAGGCGGTGCCGTGCGGCACTTTCATCTCGAGCACCATGATGGTGATAATAATGGCCAGCACCCCATCGCTGAAGGCTTCCAAACGGGCTTTGTGCATAGGCTCCGCTAAATACGCCCGAATGGTAGCGGGCAAGCGTCGACTTGAACGAGGGAAGTAATGGGCCCGCTCAGGCCTTGGGCCGAAGGTGCGAGCCAGCACCTAGGCCAGCGTCGCGGGAAGACCAAAAACCACGGCGTGCACGCCCAGTTCCTCAATCACGCCGTAACCGGCGCCAAAAACTCCATAGCCAATAGGGATCAGGCAAAGCCCGAGCCAGACCGGAATGAAGCGACGGGTGGCCAAATCACGGCGGGAGGCAAAGGCCAAAAACAGGAAGAGCAGGAGCAAACCGACGGCGGTGACGATAATTGTATGCATGGGGAAAAATAAGGACGGCCCGAGATGGACGTTTGTCAGGGAACGATGCCGGCCTGCTGCCACATCGGGCGTAGGTCGATGACGCGGCCGGTGTCATGGGCTTCATCGACGCCGAAGCAGCTCACGGCGGAGCGCACGCCATCTTCGAGTGTGGCCAGTGGCGGCGCGTCCTCGAGCATGGTGCGGGCAAGGTGCGCGGCCATGCGGGAATCGCCGCCGAGGTGGCCTTCGCTGTTTTCCGCCACGTCGATGAGCTCAGGTTTGGTTTCGAAGCCGATGCGCTGGATTTCGATGCGGCCGGTAATGGCGTCGACGCGCAGGGTGCCCTCGCTGCCGCAAAAATACATGCGCCGCTCAAGCAACGCGGCGTTGCAGTTGGTATGGAAGGTCGCGCGCGCACCGGAGGCGTATTCGAGGATGGCGACCTGGTTGTCCACGACGGTGTTACCCGGGGAAAACGGATCCACGCGCAGCGGGTCGGGCCAGGATTCATAGGCGCGGTGGCCCTGGGCATCGGCGCCGATGCGGTCGGCGAGATGGCGGTGCTCGGGGCGGAAAACGTCGGTGCCGCCGAAACTGGCGGCGCGCACGGGCAGGGTGCCGAGCAGCCAGTTGACGAGGTCGAAATCATGGCAGCATTTTTCCAGCAGGTGCGTGCCGGATTTGGCGCGGTCGCGCCGCCAGTTGCCGTGAATGTAACCGCCGTGGTTGAAGGCGATGGTCTCGTTGAATTCGAAGGACACGACGCGGCCGAGCAAACCCGACGCAAACAGGGCTTTCACCCTTTGGTAAAGGGGAGTGTAGCGCAGCACGAGGCCGAAGAAGAAGCGGCGGTCGGGTGCGGCGGCGCGCGCGGCGCGCAGGCGCACACAGTCGGCGAGCGAGGTGGCGAGGGGTTTTTCGCAAAAGACGTGCTTGCCGGCGGCGAGGGCGGCGACGGCCTGGTCCACGTGGAAACTGTTCCACGAACCGATCATGACCCAGTCGACGCCGCTGTCGCGGAGGAGGGATTCGAGGGAGGGATAAACCTGCGCCGTGGTGCCGAGATAGCTCTGGGTTTCTGCGATGGCGCCGGCGTGGGGATCAAACATCGCGGTGACGGCGAGGTGCCGGCCGTGCGGGCTGTCGAGGAGATGCTTGGCGACGCCGCGGATGCGGCCGCCGCAACCGATGAGGCCGATGCGGATTTTGGGCTTGGCGGGCATGAGGGGAGTGCGGCGAGCAGAACGAAATGCGTGCAGAGGGAAATCCTAAAATAGACCGGAGGGAAAGATTGAGGGACGGAGTTTTTTTAACCGCAAAGAACACAGCGCGGTGGAGCTGCAACCAAACCCGGGAAAATACCTTAACCACGGATCACACGGATGAGCACAGATCACGCGGGGTAGACGTAATGAATTGATCTGTGTCTGTCACTGCCACGCCGGCAGAGGGACCTGCCGGCCCACCTCAAACCCTGGGGTCGCGGTGTTATTGAAAGCACTCACGGCGTGCTGGCTTTGCGGGATAGGCGGGTTTAGTTTCCGGCCCTATGAGTAAAACGATTGGCGTTATCGGCCTCGGCATCATTGGCGGAGTTTGGGCGCGGCACTACGCGGCCGCCGGGGTGCTGCAAGGCACCTGGAACCGCACGCCGCAACCGGACGCGCCGGCTTGGCGGGCCACACCCGAGGCGGTCGCCACGGCGGCGGATGTGGTGCAGATCGTTGTGGCGGATCCACCGGCGGTGGAGTCCATCCTCGCGCGCATCCTGCCTGCACTCGGGCCGGGCAAGACGGTGGTGCAGTCGAGCACGATTGATCCGGCGAGCAGCACGAAGTTCAAGGCCATGGTCACCGGCACCGGCGCGCGCTATTTGGAGGCGCCGTTCACGGGCAGCAAACCGGCGGCGGAGGCCAGGCAGACCGTCTATTATCTCGGGGGCGATGCGGCGCTCATTCAGGAGCTGGAACCCTTGTTCAGCCTCGTGTCCGCCGTGCGGTTTCACATCGGCGACCACCAGCAGGCGTGCACGCTCAAGCTGGCGATGAATCTCAATATTTCGGCGCAGATGGAAGCCCTGTGCGAGGCGCTCACGATGGTCCGGCGGGCCGGCGTGGCGGACGATGTGTTTTTCGGCGCGCTGGGCAAAAATGTGAGTTACTCGGGGGTGACCAAGCTCAAAGAGCCCAAGTTGCGCGCGGGGGATTATGCGCCGCAGTTTTCGGTGAAACACATGGCCAAGGACATGCGGCTGGCTTCCAGCATCAACGGCTGTGAAGACTTCCCCGTGCTCGACGCTGTGCGCCACCGCCTGGCCGAGGCCGAGCGGGCCGGCTACGCGGATGAGGATTTCGCCGCACTGTTGAAATTGTTCGGCGGCTGAGCCCAGGACGGACTTGAGGCATCGCCGGCGGACGAATTTTGCCACTTGCAGGAGTTTCAACCCCTGACAGATCAAATCTGCCCATGACTGCCATGATCAATGTTTCAGCCGCGCAGCGCGCGCTCTATCAAAAAGAAGGCTACATGATTCTGCCGCGAGTCCTTCCGTCGGAAACGCTGACGATGCTCCGCGAGGAGTGCGCTTATTTTCTCGGCTACATGGACGCTTCGATGGATGCGAAAGGAGTCGAAGTCGATGGGATCAATCATCGCGGAAAACGCTACTTCATCGGCAACCGCTACCGGCTGAGCCAGCGCATGCGTGAGTTCATTTTCAGTCCGCTGATGGCGGAGGTCGCGCAGGCCGCGCTCGGGCCGGAGGTGGTTTTGTTCAACGAACAGTGGGTGGTAAAAAACGCGGAACAGGGGATGGAATTCGGCTGGCATCAGGACAGTGGCTACGTGATGAAAAGTCACCCCGATGCCCAACACCCGCCTTACTTGACCTGCTGGGTCACGCTCGACGATGTGAGCGAAATCAACGGCACGGTTTATCTGTTGCCGCATTCGCGCGGCGGCACGCAAAACAAGATTTACAGTCACGAGCTTGAAGCCGGATCCAACGACTTGATCGCCTACAAGGGC
>JAGNQV010000130.1 GCA_017988885.1 Opitutaceae bacterium
GCCGTGATGGTCGGCACCATTGTCATCGCCCTTTTCCTGCCGATTATCCGTATCGTCCAGAGCTTGAGTTAAGGCGGCCTAAATCTTGCTTGTAAGCAGCACGGTGTTCAAACCGAGCAGGCGCTCAGAAAACTCATTTTGCTCCAAGCTTTGGCGGAGTGCGCGCTGCACCATGCCCATCTTGGCGTCGAGATTGTCGATCATGGAAACGAAGACCGCCTCGGGCGTGGCGGCGTAAATGGCGGCCCCCCATTCAGGTTCACCTTGATGAGAGAGGATGATGTGCTCGAGGCGTTCGAGCCGGTCCGCATCGAGTTTGGCTTTTAGGCCGGCCTTGCGCACGAGTTGATAACCGAGCACGACGTGTCCCTGCAGAATGCCGCGCCGGCTGCGCTTGGTGGCAAGGGTGCCCTCGTATTCGATGGTCTTGCCGGTATCATGGAGCAAGATGCCGGCCATCGCGAGGTCGGCATTCACTTCCGGATAAAGCGGGAGCAGCGCATGGCAGGCACGGGCCATGTGCGTCGTGTGTTCAAGCAGGCCGTGCCGATAGGCATGGTGCATCGAAACGGCCGCTGGCGACCAGCGAAACGCGTCACCGATTTCGTCAAACACGGTGCGCACGGTCAGGCGCAGCTCATCGTGCTTAATGCCCTCAATGAAAGCATTGAACTCAGTCCATAGTTCACCGGCATTCTCAGGTGCGGTCTCGACTAGATTCTCGATGGCACCGGGTTGGGCGGTGAGCTCGGCTTCGGGCACGACTTCAACGCGGTTGGCCCGCGGCGAAAACCGGCCTTGATAGAACTCCACCTTGCCCTCGAAACGCACCACGGCGCCTTCACCCCCGGTTTTAAGTGTTTCAAATGCAGGGCTGTCGCCGAAAATCGTGCACGCAAATGAACCGCCACGATCACCCAATTCCGCGCTGAGGAAAGCGTTTCCATTGGCAGCGGTCTTGGTCAGCAGTTTCTTGACGACCAGCAGACTGGCGAAAGGGCGGCCGGTGTCGGCGGATTCGAACGCTTTTAGTTCGCGGACGGCAAGGAGCGGAGTGTCAGGCATGGGATTTCACGAGTTGAGTGTAAGCCTTGAAGAAGGGATGCTGCACGGAGCCGAGCAGGGCATAGAACACACTTTCGGCAGGCAGCACGTGGGCGCCAGCCCTAATCAGGGCTTCCAGACAAATCCGGGCGTCATCCGGCCGGCGCGCGCCGACGGCATCCCCTAGGATTGTGACCTGCATGCCCGCGGCCAGCGCGTCCAAGGTGGTTTGATAAACACACACGGGTGTTTCGATACCACAGAGCAGTAAGTGGGTGACGCTCCCCGAGATGATTTTCTCGCGGATTTCATCAGTGGCGAATGCGGAAAAGGTGCTTTTGGCTGAGATTCCTGCGGACGGCACCAACTGCAACAGTTCAACTGCCGTGCCCCCGAGTTTCTGCGGCACTTGTTCAGTGAACAACACCGGCAGCTCGAGGCCACGCGCGGCTGCGATGGCAAAGGCGCAACGACGCAGCACTTGGGCTGAATCAGCGATGGCTTTAAGAAAGAGCGGCTGCATATCCACGCACAGCAGCAGAATCCCGGCGTTAGGGGCGGCCTTCATGGATAATAGCGTCGACGGGCCTTGACCTGCACGAAGCGACGCTCCGGCAGGATGAATGCGGTAAGGTGTCCGCCCATGACGCACGCGGTATCGATGCCCACGGACCACTTGAGTTTGTAAATCTCAGGGCGGGGCGTGTGCCCATAGACGACAAAAGGCGGTCCACTCCAGTGGTCGGCCCAGGGCAGGGCACCGGGGGCGTCCGCGCGTTTACGGGGCTTTCCATCCGCATCGATGACTTGGATGCGAGTTACAGTCTGGGCCGGTTGCTTTTGCCATGGTTCATCGGGCAAAAAACCGCCGTGGACGAAGACGGTGTTTAATTCCGCCACCTCGTGGGTCAGCGGCATCGATTCCAAATAGGCCCAGTCCTCGGCGCGCAGCTTGGCGGCAGTTTCCAGATCGCCCTCCTTCGCATAAACCGGGTCCTTGGTCCGGCGGTGGTTCAGCAAACGCAGCTCATGATTACCGAGCAGGGTGAGCGCATTGTGCTGGCGGGCGAGGTCGATGACTTTGCAGGTATCGGGGCCCCGGTTCACCAAATCGCCCAAGAGCACGAGCTGATCGTCGTCTTCGAGGGCCAACTGGTCGAGTAAATCGGCGAATTCCTGGTGGCAGCCATGAATGTCGCCGATGGCAATAATGCGTCCGTTCATGCGAGGGGTGCAAATTTGCTAGCGTCCACCCCCGGTGGAAGTAAACAAGAAAGCTCATGGAATTGAATCTCCAGCCACATGCCACCGCCTGTTTAGTAACAAGCCAGCCCTTTACCGAGGGAGACCGGGTGGCCAGCTATCTGATCCGCGGACCGGCCTTGGAGATTTTTCGCTGCGATGTGCTGGAAGCCAAGGCGGCGGAATTTCAACCCGAAGGCACCATCGCCTGCCGCTGGGTCCATGTTTACAAAGCGCGGGATCACCTGGAGAATCCGGACCGCGCGTTGAAACTCACGGCCGAAAACCTGTTCCTGACGCTGGTGGATCCGCTGACCGAACAAACACCCGAAAATGTGCGGCTCGTGCAGTTTCTCGCCTTGATGCTGGAGCGCAAAAAGATCTTGCGGCCCAAGGGGCAAAGTGCGGACAAAGAAAAGAACCTTTATGAACATGCCCGCACCAAGCAGCTGCATGAGGTGCCGGCGGGTGAGCTGACGATGGAATTCTTTATCGCGATTCAGGAACAGCTCAGCGTGCTCGTGGGAGTTCCGAAGACCAAGGAGCCCCCGCCGGAGGTCGGCGCAGAGGTTCAAGTTGCGACGCAAGAGCCGTAGGCGATTTTGGGGAGAAGAGCGCGACCCACAACGTGCCGCGTTAGTCCGAAGCAGGCTCGGGTTCAACTGCGCGGCTGATTTTCAACAACGCCACGACTTTGGCTCGCGCGAATCAGAGGCGAACCGGCACGTTGCACTTGGCGAGATAGGCTTTCGCCTGCGGGATCGTGTAGGTGCCGAAATGGAAGATGCTGGCCGCCAGCACGGCACTGGCGTGGCCGCGGTTGAGCACGTCGGCGAGATGACCGAGCGTGCCAGCGCCGCCGGAAGCGATCACGGGGATTTCCACGGCGTCGCTCACGGCCCGCGTGAGATTGATATCATAGCCTTCGCCGGTGCCGTCGCGATCCATGCTGGTGAGCAGGATTTCCCCGGCGCCGAGTTGGGCGGCGCGTTTCGCCCAGGCCACCGCGTCGAGATCGGTGCGATTGCGTCCACCATGGGTGTAGACCTGCCAGCGGTGTGTGCCGGGCTGCTGCTTGGCGTCAATGGCGAGCACGATGCACTGGTTGCCAAATTTGCGTGCAGCCTCGCGGATGAGATTGGGGTCCTTGATGGCGGCGGTATTGAGGGAAACCTTGTCAGCACCGGCATTGAGCATGGCGCGGATGTCTTCGACGGTGCGCAACCCGCCACCGACGGTGAGCGGCATAAAACACTGTTCGGCCGTGGCGCGCACGACCTCATGCATGATGGCGCGATTATCGCTGGAAGCGGTAATATCCAGAAAAGTCAGTTCGTCCGCCCCTTGCGCATCATAGGCGCGGGCGCATTGCACCGGGTCGCCGGCGTCCCGCAGTTCCTTGAATTTTATGCCCTTCACTACGCGGCCGGCGTTGACGTCGAGGCAGGGAATGATGCGGCGGGAAAGCACGAGAAAAAATAGCGGGCAACAGGGAGTGGGGAGCGAGTAGAAAAACGGCCGGCAACGCGTGGGCGGGCCGGCCGGGTGAATGCCAAGGATGGCGCGGAGCCTCAGACGTGCGTCACGTCGGGATCGAAGTTCACCGCGAGCCGGTAAACATGACCGGGACGCATGATGAGCGGGTGATCGCGGACCAGATGCTGCAGGTAGTGAATCTTGCCGTAATTGGTGCGATAGACGGGGTCTTGGCTGACCACCTCGGTCTCGCCCCAGGTTGCTTGAAAGTCGTCTTTCGCCACGCTGCACCGGTGGCCTTGCGGACCGAGGGCGAGCGCGCCGCTGACATGATATTTCGAATGCGGAGCGGCGATCGCCAGCACGTAACGAAATTTGTCCAATTGGATGGGTTGCTTAACGGTGTAGGCGAACTCGCAGCTGATCTGGCTGCCGGTAAAGTTCCACTGCACCTTCACGCTGCCGAGGCCTTTGATGATTTCTTCCTGGGTCGTGATGAGTTCCGGCTGGTCGTAACGGAAGTAGAAGCTGTTGCGCAGACCGAGGCCGGTGACGCAGTTTTTCCCGTAGAAAGCCGGCAGGGTCACATGTTCGCCGAAGGTGAGTTCGGGCAGCATGATCGGGGCGTAAACATTGTTCGGCCAGTCAAAGATGCCCGGGCAGTGCGGAAAAGGGAGGGGGTCGCTCGAGAGATGGCCGCCGCAACTGATTAGCGGAATCTGCGCATGCAGGCCGCTCTCGGCGTCGCGGTAGAGGAACAAGCCCTGCTCCTTGCGACTGCTCTTGTCGAAAATGACGAAACGGCCGCTTGTGCGCGCGGGCTCGGGCTTGGTTTGACCGGGAGGCACGTGCACGGTCTTGGCGAGGCGCGACCATTGGCTCAGATAACGGGCCGCATCGAAATTCGCCATCCGGGTCGTGTGATGGGCGTAGGCGGTGCGTTCGTCGTCGCGCAAATCAAGGAAACCATGCTCCTGATCGAGGTAGGTCTCGTAGAAGAACATGAAAAGCTTCCGGAGAATGTCGTAATATTTGACGCGCTGCTCGTCGACGATCCAACCATCGCGCAGCCCTTGCAGCACCAAGCTGATGCAGTGCATCTGGCCGTAGGCCCCTGCGGCCCGACCAAAGGCCCAGCCCAGTCCGTCGGCCCGGACGAGATCCGGCATCATCTTGATGTATTTTTCGGCGTAGGTGCGGAGGGTGGGGAGTTTCCGGTCGCGCACGCCGCTGTTGGCGTGGAGTTGCAGCGCGGAGCGGATGAACACGAAGTTCATCACGCCATAGAGATTGAAGTTACCGCCAAACCCGCTGGTGGCGTCGTCGAAATAGCCGGTGGAACTGGTCTGATTGATGCGCTCGACCATGCGCTCGATGAGGCGGGAGGTTTCATCCTTCTTGGACAGGCCGAAGGAGTAACGGGCCACCGCCTTGGCGACGTTGAAGGCCTGCCAGTGGTTGTCGTAATCGCTGCGGTGCAGCAGGGATTTGTCGATGCGCTGCTTGGTTTCCTCAACGAGGCGTTCCCAGACCGGATTACGATCCTTGGACGGGCCAAAGGCGAGGAGGCCAAGGGCGGCGTAAGCGAGGCCGTTCTCCGCGGCGGGCTCGGTAAACATCTGCGCCGTGATGCAGCGTGCGGCGAGGTCGATGAGGTCGTAGCCTTTGAGCGTGGTTTCACCCGTGGCGCGATAAAACTCGCCGAGTGCGAAGGCCACATGGCCGGGTTCATCGGGCCGGGACTGTTCGCCGTTGGCGGGCAGCACGGTGCCGTCGGGTTGGATGGAGTCGAGGTTGTGGCCCAACATTGAGCGGGCCATATCGAGACATTGCTCGGAGAAACTATGCATTCGGGAGAAGGTTGCTGACTGCGGGAGAGGCTGGTGGCCGGTTGCGAAAAGGACTGAAAGTGTGCCTTGCCGTCGAAGGTGGCGGCAAGTGAGAAGTTAACGGGCGATAAGTTTGAGAAACTCGGCGTTGGTCTTGGTCTTTGAGAGGCGGGCGATCATGGTCTCGGTGGCTTCCTCGATCTTCTGCTGCACCAAGGCACGGCGGAAGAAGTGGATGCCTTCGAGGGTTTTTTCATCGATGAGGAGCTCCTCTTTGCGGGTGCCGGAGGCCGCAATATTGATGGCGGGCCAGAGGCGCATCTCGGCGCACTTGCGGTCGAGCACGAGCTCCATGTTGCCGGTGCCCTTGAATTCCTGGAAAATGACGTCGTCCATACGGCTGCCGGTCTCGACGAGCACGGAGGCGATGATAGTGAGCGAGCCGGCTTCCTCGGTCTTGCGTGCCGTCGCGAAAAGCTGGCGGGGTTTTTCCAAGGCGCGGACATCGAGACCGCCCGAGCCGGTGCGGCCGGAATTACGGGCCGTGTTGTGTGCGCGGGAAAGGCGCGTGATGGAGTCGACGAAGAGCACGACGTCGCGGCCGACCTCAATGAGGCGCTTGGCGCGTTCAATGCAGAGATCGGCGATGCGGATGTGATTTTCGATCTGCTCGTCGTTGGAGGAGGCCCAGATTTCGGCTTCGGTCACGCTGCGACGGAAGTCGGTTACTTCCTCGGGGCGCTCATCGACGAGGAGGATCATGACGTGGCACTCCGGATTGTTGGCGAGCACGCCGAGGGCCATGTCGCGCAACAGGGTGGTCTTGCCCGTGCGCGGGGGCGCGACGATGAGGCCGCGGGTGCCTTTGCCGATGGGGCAGAAAAGATCAACCGCCCGGGTGGTCAGCCGGCCATCCTTCAATTCCATTTTGAGAAATTGATTGGGTGAGACGGTGGTCAGGTTGGTGAAGTCGAACCGGGCGCGACGTTCTTCCAGCGGAATACCGTCCACCGTTTCGATGAAACGCATCTTGGGGTTAAGGAATCGGCCGTCGGCCGGGAAGGCAGTGCCGCCAATCATGTTGCCGGTGCGCAGCTTGAAGCGGCGAATGAGTTCCTTGGGCACGAAGGTGTCCGTGGGGCGGCGTTTGCCACCCCGCGCGAGATCGAGCAACTGGCCGTTGCCGCCGCGCTGTAGGTCGATGTCGAGCACGCCTTGAACCTGAATGGTGTTTTCAGGAGGACGTTCGACAGGAACTTGGGCCGCGGGTGCGGCAGCAGAACTTTCAGGCGTGGCAGCCGGTGCTGGGGTGTCCGCCGTGGCGGACGAGTTTTTCTTTTCCATACAAAAAATAGTGAACAAGACACGTCCCGCGCTTGACGCTTAAAACTCGAAGCGGGATAAAGAACCGCGTTTCGCGTTTCTCAACCCCTTAAATCCGCCACATAACGTGTCAGACCAAACGATTACTTCTGTGTCCCGAGAAAATCGGGTATTCAGGCCCTCGGCCGAGTTCAAAGCCCAAGCAAACCTTGGGAGTGAAGCCACTTATAAGAGGCTCTATGCTGAGTCTGTCAACTCCCCAGAAAAATTCTGGGGCCGCCAAGCGAAGGAATTATTGCATTGGCGCAAGCCGTTTAAAAAAGTCCTTCAGTGGAAGGTGCCTCATGCTAAATGGTTTACTGGCGGCCAGTTAAATGTAGCCGAGAACTGTCTGGATCGTCACTTGGGCACGGCTCGTGAAAATAAGGCGGCAATTATTTTTGAAGGTGAGCCCGGCGACATCCGCACCATCACCTACAAGCAGCTCCACCGGGAAGTCTGCCAGTTTGCCAATTCGCTGACGAATCTCGGCCTGGTCAAAGGCGACCGCGTCGCGATCTACATGCCCATGGTGCCCGAGGCCGCGGTGGCGATGCTCGCCTGCGCCCGCCTCGGCGTCATTCACACGGTGATTTTCGGCGGTTTCTCCAGCGAAGCCATCAAGGACCGGGTCAATGATTGCCAAGCCAAGCTGATCATTACCGCCGATGCCGGCTGGCGGCGCGGCAAAGCCATTGAACTCAAGACCAATGTGGACCGTGCGCTCACCGGTGCACCGACGGTTCAGCATGTCGTTGTGCTGAAGCGCACCGGGACGCCGGTTAACATGGTGGATGGCCGCGACCGTTGGTATCACGATTTCATCGCCGGCGCGTCTGGCACGCACAAGGCCAAGGGCTTGGACAGCGAGACCCCGCTTTTCATCCTCTACACCAGTGGCTCGACCGGCAAACCGAAGGGGGTGCTGCACACGACGGCCGGCTATCTGCTTGGCACGGTGATCACCACGAAATACGTTTTCGATCTCAAAGAAAACGACATCTATTTCTGCACCGCTGATATCGGTTGGGTCACCGGTCACAGCTATGTGGTGTATGGTCCGCTGGCGAATGGTGCCACGGTCATGATGTATGAAGGCGCGCCGAACCACCCCGAGCCTGATCGTTTTTGGGATATCATCGACCGGCACGGGGTCACGATTTTTTACACAGCGCCGACGGCCATCCGCGCCTTCATGCGCTGGGGTGACGACTACGTCAAAAAGCACAGTCTCGCCTCGCTGCGCCTGCTAGGTTCCGTGGGTGAGCCCATCAATCCCGAGGCGTGGATGTGGTATCACACACTCATCGGCAAGAAGCGTTGCCCCATCGTAGACACGTGGTGGCAGACCGAGACGGGCGTCATCATGGTGTCGCCCTTGCCGGGCGTGACCCC
>JAGNQV010000131.1 GCA_017988885.1 Opitutaceae bacterium
GTCCTGCACCGGCTTCATAATCCGCGAAATGAGCTGCACGCGGCTCGCCGGCACATCGGACGCCTCAAAGATATTGTCCGAACCGCGCAGCGCGATGTAGGCGTCCATCTTCTGCATGCGGGCCAGTTCGACCGCCGCATGCGGCGCAAACTGCGCCTCCTCGGCGCCAAGCGCGAGCTCGCGCGTCACCCGGGCGCGATGGATCTGCACATACGGATGCGCTCCGCGCTGCCGGGTCGCGCGCACCAAGGCTATGACCATGGCATCAGGCACATCAAACGCATCGATCAACACACGCTCGCCCTTTTTCAAGGCAGTCGAAAATCCGGTAAGGCCTTCGGCCAGTTGCTGGAAACGGGGATCAATGATCATGGGCCCAACTAACGCCACGGACCGCGGGCCGGGCAAGGCAATATGACACGCTCAGGCCCCCGGCGACCGCGAGCCTCGGGTCGGGAAACAAATGCGGGAAACCGCCTCATCGAAATCCGCCGCTCCGTGCAGGATTTCGATTTCGAGCCGGAGGTAATAAATCGGAATCGGGCAGGCCAGACTTTCGGCGATGCGCACCGCGTCCTTTTCCGTCGTGACCAGACACTCCGCCCCTTCGCGCTTGGCGAGTGCGAAGAGCTCCTCCAAATCTTCGTCCGCGTAGCGGTAATGGTCCATATAGCGTTCCCGCGCGACGAGTTTCGCCCCGAGATCGCGCAGAAATTTCTCAAAGCTTTCCGGGGTGGCAATACCGCTGAACGCCGCCACGCGCCGCCCTTTTAGGAAAGTCAACGGCTGCTGCTCCGCACTGCCGAAACGTTGCAAATACTGCGGCCGGTGCGCGCACTCGATGATATCGACGCCCGGATTGTGCTTTTGGATCAACGCCTCGAGCTCGGGGTCGCGCTGACCGTTCGACTTGGTGAGGAAAACATATGACGCCCGCCGCAAATGCTTCACCGGCTCGCGCAGGATGCCACGCGGGAGCAAATGCCCGTTGCCAAATGGGTTCGTCTTGTCCACCAGCAGCAGATTCAGGCTGCCTTTCAGCGGCAGGTATTGGAAGCCGTCATCCAACACCAATGTGTCGCAGCCAAAACGCTTGATGGCGTAGGCGCCCGCCTTCACCCGGTTCTTGTCCACGAGCACGATCACTCCGGGCAGATTGCGCGCCAACATGAACGGTTCGTCGCCCGCCGCCTCGCTGTCCAGCAGCACTTTTTCACCATCACTCACGACCCGCGGCGGCGGCTCGGTGGTTTGGGTAAGCGCCCACCACCCTCTTTTCCAGAGCGGCGCGGACTTGCTCTTGTAGCCGCGACTCAGGATGGCGACCTTCCGCCCGCGATCGCGCAGGGCGCGGGCAAACTTCTCCACCACGGGCGTCTTGCCCGTGCCACCCACCGTCAGATTGCCCACCACCACCACCAGCGAACCCAACGGCTGGTCGTGCAGGATGCGCTGCTTGTAGAGCCAGAACCGCAGCTGGGCAATGCCACTGAAAAGGAACGAAAGCAGGTGCAGGAAAAAGCCGTAGATCGCCGCCCCGGTGTCCGCCCGCCGGCCCAGAATCACGTCCACCGTGTAGAGCTCCAGTGCGTTCGTTTTTTTCTTCAGCCAGGATTGAGTCATGCGACGCTGACAGGAATGGAGGTTGACGCGTGTTTTGGGAAGCCGCTTTCGTAATTACTTTAAACCGCACCGCCCAGCCCGCCAAGACGCATGAACTACAAACTCTTTATTCCCGGCCCCATCGCCGTCTCCGAAAAAACGCTCCGCGCCATGGCCCAACCCATGATCGGCCACCGCAGCACGGATTTCGTCGCGCTCTACCAGTCCATCCAGCCGGACCTGCAGGCGCTGTTCTATACGACCGACCCCGTTTACCTGTCCACCAGCAGCGCGTGGGGCGTGATGGAAGGCGCCGTGCGCAATGTCGTGCAGAAAAAAGTGCTCAACTGCATGAATGGCGCTTTTTCGGATAAATGGAACGACGTCGCGCTTCGCTGCGGCAAACCGGCCACCGCGCTCAGGTTCGAATGGGGCCAGCCGGTCGACCCTGCCGCCGTCCGCCGCGAGCTCGCGACCGGGGCCTATGACGCCATTACGCTCATCCACAACGAAACCTCGACCGGCACCATGAGCGACCTGCCGGCCCTCATGGCCGTGTTGCGCGAGTTTCCCGACGTGATCTCAATCGTGGACACCGTCAGTTCCTTCACGGTGCTGCCGATCAAGAAGGATGAGCTGGGCATCGATATCCTGCTGACCGGCTCGCAAAAAGCGCTCGCGTTACCGCCGGGACTTTCGATTTTTTCCGTCTCGCAGCGCGCCCGGGACCGCGCCGCCCAGGCCACCGATCGCGGTTACTATTTCGACCTGATTGAGTTCCAGAAAAACCATGAGAATGGCATGACGCCGAGCACACCCGTCATTCCGCTCATCTACGCCCTCAAGTCCAAGCTGGAGGATATCCGCGCCGAAGGTCTTGCAGTGCGCTATGCGCGCCATGCGCGGCTCAATGCGACCGTGCGCAACTGGGGGCTCGCGCAAGGCTTCAAGCTTTTCCCCCAGGAAGGCTACGGCTCGCTCGCGCTCAACTGCTTCGCTAACACGCTCAACGTCGACCTGGCCGCGTTGAACAAGATTCTGAAGTCCAAACACCACCTCGTGATCGACGGCGGCTACGGTAAACTCAAAGGCAAGACCTTCCGCATCTCAAACATGGGCGACGAGACCGACGCCACGATTGCCGAGCTGATTCAAGCCCTCGACCTCGCCCTCGCCGAAACGCCGAAACTGGCGAACTAAGCGGGCAAGGCGCCTTGATTCGCAGGGTCTGCGCGCAGCGAAAAATCGCTGGGCGCAGGCGCACCGCGAAAAACAAAGCCTTGAAATTCGTCGGGGCGACGCCTAACGCCTCGCGGCTCATGAAGTCACTCATCATTGCCGAGAAACCCTCTGTGGCGGCGGATCTCGCGCGGGCGCTCGGCAAAGTCCCCAAGAAAGCCGACCATTACGAAAACGACGAATACGTCATCTCGTATGCGCTCGGCCATGTCGTGGAACTCGAGATGCCCGAGGATATTGACAAGAAGAAATACGGCTTCTGGCGGCTGGAGATGCTGCCGATCATCCCCGAGAAATTCGGCCTCAAGCCCGTGCCCGATTCCAAGGACCGATTCGCCGCGTTGAAAAAACTCATGGCCCGCAAGGACATTGACCAGGTCATCAACGCCTGCGACGCCGGCCGCGAGGGCGAGTTGATCTTCGCCTATCTTTACCAGCTCACGAAATCCAAACTGCCGGTGAAACGCGCCTGGATGCAGACCATGACGACCGGCGGCATCCAGGATGCGTTCAAGCATCTCCGCGACGGCGCGCAAATGGCGGGCCTCGCGGACGCCGCACGCTGCCGCAGCGAGAGCGACTGGCTGATCGGCATCAACGGCACCCGCGCCCTCACCAAACGCATGTTCGGCTCTCGTGCCGGCAATGTCGCCTCGGTTGGCCGTGTGCAGACCCCCACCCTCGCCATCGTTTACGCCCGCGAACTCGAGATCCGTAATTTTAAGTCCCGCGACTACTGGCGCGTCACCGCCAAATTCGAAGTGGCGAAAGGCGGCTACGAAGGTGTTTACCAGCGGCCGAACTTCAAAAAACGCGAAAACGACGATTACGACCGCATTGACCGCATCTGGGACCACGCGCTAGCCGCGGCCGTGACCGCCGCGTGCCAAGGACAGCCACCCGCCAGCGTCACCGAAGAGAAAAAAGGCAGCACGCAGGCCTCACCGCGCCTTTACGATCTCACCACGCTCCAACGCGAGGCCAACAACCGCTTCGGCCTGCCCGCCCGTCGCACCCTCCAGATCGCGCAGGCGCTTTACGAACGGCACAAGATGATCACCTACCCCCGCACCGACTCGCGGGCCCTGCCGGAAGATTACATCCCCACCTGCCGCGAAACCCTGCAAAATCTCACCGGCGATCTCGCCGGCCATGCCGCCAAACTGCTCGACACCGGCTGGCTGCGTCCGAACAAGCGTATTTTTAACAACGCACAGATCTCGGATCACTTTGCCATCATCCCCACCGCCCACGAGGCCAAGAACCTCGATGAAATGGAGGCCAAGGTGTTCGACATGATTGCGCGCCGCTTCGTCGCCGCATTTTATCCGGCGGCGGAATTCGATGTGACCACGCGCACCAGCACCGTCGCCGGCCATGACTTCAAAACCGAGGGCAAGGTGCTCACCGCGCCCGGCTGGCTGGCCGTCTATGGCAAGAATACCGTCGATGAGGACGATCCCAACTCTAAGGCCCTGCCGGCGCTAATCGCCGAGGACGGCAAGCCGGCCAAAGCCAAAACTCTCGAGGCCATCCTGCATGCCGAAGCGACCAAGCCGCCGCCACGCTACACCGAGGCCACGCTGCTCTCCGCCATGGAAGGCGCAGGCAAACTCGTCACCGACGACGAACTCGCCGAGGCCATGAAGGAACGTGGACTCGGCACGCCCGCCACCCGCGCCGACACCATCGACGGTCTCATCAATCAAAAATACATGGATCGCAACCAGCGCGAGCTGGTCCCCTCCGCCAAGGCCGAACAATTGATCCAGTTCCTCACGGCCGTGAAGGCCGAAGCGCTGACCAGTCCCGCGATGACTGGCGAATGGGAATTCAAGCTCCGCCAGATGGAGCATAATAAATTCTCCCGCACCAAGTTCATGGAAGAGGTCATCGAGCAGACCAAGGGCATCATCGATCGCGTGAAAAGCTTCGAGGAAGACGATTCCGCGGCCCGCGTGACCGACATCATTTCCCCAACCGACGGCATGCCGTTGCGTGAAACGCTTCGCGGCTACAAGTCGCAGGACGGTGAGCTCATGCTCTACAAGATCATCGGCGGGCGTAAAATGGAGGAGGCAGAGATCCGCGAACTCGTAGAGAAACGCACCATCGGTCCGCTTGAAGGCTTCATCTCCGCCAAGACCCGCAGCCGCTTCTCTGCCGTTCTCAAGCTCGATCAGGTCGAGGAGACCAAAAAGGACAAGGAAACCAAGGAGGAGGTCACCGTTAGAAAGTGGAAGGCCGAGTTCGATTTTGGCGACAAGGTGGATCTCGGCACTGTCGAGCCGTTCTGGACCGACGAAAAAACCGGCGCCCAGCTCTGCGAAGTCGGCTCGAGTTATGTGCTGCGCGAAAAGGAAGGCGGCGGTTGGAAGCAGGCCTTCCGTGTCGGCCGCATGATGTGCCAGAAAGCCATCACCCGCGAAAACGCCATCCAGCTCATCAGCGACGGCAAGACCGAGCTCATCAAGGGCTTCATTTCCAAGAAGGGCCGCCCGTTCGATGCTTTCCTGAAGCGTGAAGAGGCGCGCATCTCGTGGGAATTTCCGCCGCGCGCCCCCAAGATTGGCAAGGATGGCAAGCCCATCGAACGCAAGGCCAAGGCGCCCGTCGATCTTTCCCAGGCAACGGTCCTCGGCGAAAGCAAACTCATCGGCGGTGAACTGGTGCAAACCGACGACGCCTATTACGTGCGCAAGCCGGATCAGGACAACCGCCCCGTCTTCAAACTCACCCGCAATCTCTGTCAGAAGGACGTGGGCGTGGATGAAGTCAGGCAGCTCGTCGAAACCGGCAAGACCAACCTGATTGAAGGCTTCATCTCCAAGCGCGGCGCCAACTTCAGTGCTTATCTCGTCCTTTCCCCCAAGAAGGATAAGGCCGAGTTCGAATTCCCGCCCAGGTAGGCGGGAATAAGGTGAGCCCGTAAGGGCGAATCCCGCAGGGATGGCGACGACCTGGGTGCCCTCAGGGCGGGTTGTTGCACAATTTCCACCACGCTGAGCCAGGCTTGAGTAACATGCGGTCCCGCGCCAGCGTCATGACTGCGCATGCGCTCTGCTAAAAATTACCTCATCGCCTTCCTGTCGCTTACCACGCTGGGAAGTGGCTACTACGCCTGGCAGCAATCCCGCGAGCTCGCCGCCCTGCGTGAGTCGGCCGCGAGCCCTAGCGACCAATCCACCCTGCGGAAACGGGTGTGGGATGCCGAGAAACGCGCCCAAGCCTTGGAGCGTGACCTTGCCGCAACCCCTGCCGCGCCCGGCAACCCCGCGGCGGACTCGGTCACCACCCCTGCCGCGCAGCGTCCTCGTCGCGGCGACGCAGGAGCAACTTTTGCAAAATTGATGGAGAATCAGGACTATCAAAGACTCTTGTCCCTCCAGCAAAAAGGCATGCTCGATGGCCGCTATGCCGCCTTGTTCAAAAACCTCCACCTCACGCCGAAGCAGTTGGATGACTTCAAGCGCCTGCTCGTCGAAAAACAGAGTTCGATGATCGATGTGCTGGCCGCGGCCCGCTCGGAGGGCTTTGACCCGCGCTCCGATCCGGCCGCTTTTCGCCAGCTTGTCACCACCACCCAAAATGAAGTGGATGAGAGCATCAAGGCCACCCTCGGGGACACGGCTTTTTCCGAATATAAAAACTACGAGACAACCCTCCCTTATCGCAATGTCGTCGAGCAGCTCGACGCGCGCCTCAGTTACAGTGCCACGCCGCTGACTGATGCCCAAAGTCAGCAAATGCTGCAGATTCTAGCCACCACCACCCCGCCTCGTCCGGCCGATGCCCCTCCCATGGCGGCGACGGCCATGCGTGTAGCCGGTCTAGGCAGCACGAATGCCTTAAATTTCATGGGCGGTGGCACGCGCATCAGCGATGAGGCGGTAACCCGATCCCAAAGCGTCCTGTCCACCGATCAAGTCGCCGCGCTACAACAGATTCAACAGGAGCAGCAGGCTCAGGCCCAGCTGGGGCAGATCATGCGCAGCCAGTTCGGCGGCGGAGCGCGCCCGGGGACGACCGTCGTGCCCGCCCGTTAAGGCTTTACGAGCCACAAGGCGTTCAGGCTTATGCCATTGTTGGCACAGTATAGGCTTGTCCGGGCGGCGCACAATTCGCTAGATCAACCCTCCCATGATCGTCACCACCGCCCAGCTCTTCAAGCACGCCTACGGCAAATACGCCGTGGGCGCCTACAACATCAATAACGCCGAGCAGGCGATGGGCCTCTTCAAAGGCTGCATCCAATCCAAGGCGCCTTTCATCATCCAAATTTCCAAAGGCGCGCGCAAATACACCGACAAGCGCATGCTCGAGGCCATCATCCGCTCGGCCTCCGTCATTTTCCCGGACGCCATCTTTGCCGTCCATCTCGACCACGGTGACGAGGAAACCTGCTACGAGTGCATTGATTCCGGCTTTTTCAGCTCCGTGATGATCGACGCCTCCCACGATCCTTTTGACCAGAACGTCGCCATCACCAAGCGCGTCGTGGACCGCGCCCACGCCAAAGGTATCTCCGTCGAGGCTGAGCTCGGCATGCTCGGAGGCGTCGAAGAGGACATCAAGGTCGAGGAAGGTAACGCCTGCCTCACCGATCCCGCCGAGGCCGAAGACTTCGTGAAAAAGACCGGCTGCGATTCTCTCGCCTGCGCCATCGGCACCAGCCACGGCGCTTTCAAATTCAAAGGCAAACAGTCGCTCCACTTCGACGTGTTGGAAAAAATCAAAGCCAAGCTCCCCGGTTTCCCGCTGGTGATGCACGGTTCATCGTCGGTGCCACAGGACGAAGTCGCCCGCATCAACGCCGCTGGCGGCAAGATCGCCGGCTCCATGGGTGTCGACGTCAACGAATACCTCCCCGCCGCGACACGCGGTGTCACCAAGGTCAACATCGACACCGACGGCCGCCTCGTCTGGACGCGCGTGCACCGCGAGTATTTCCGGGACAATCCCGGCGATTTCGATTTCCGTCCCGCAGGCAAGATTTTCATCGAGGAATACGCGAAGTTCATTGCGAGCCGCAATCAGCTCCTCGGCAGCGCCAATCAGCTCGACGACCTGCGCAAGAGCCTCGGCAAGTAAGCGCGCATCCTCCCAAAACACTTCAAGCCCTGCACCCTCGTGGCGCAGGGCTTTTGCTTGTCGGAACACCGCGGGTGGGCCTGTGTCTTCTCTCATCCGTGGATACGCCCACTCCGCTCCAGCCGGAAATTGACCTTGCCCTGCTCCTGCGCGCCCAAGCCGGCGACGCGGCCGCGTTCGGTGACTTGATGCGCAGTCACCACGCCTACACTTATCGTCTCGTTTATGCCATTGTGCGCCATGAACAGGATGCCCGGGATATTTGTCAGGAAGTTTGGCTGACCGTCTGGCGTCAGCTGGGCAGTTTCCGGAGCGACGCGAGATTCACCACTTGGCTACATCCCATCGCGGTGCGTCGGGCGCTGGATCATCTGCGCAAACGCCGCCGCTGGTATGACCGCT
>JAGNQV010000011.1:0-9548 GCA_017988885.1 Opitutaceae bacterium
GCGACAACTCTTCCATCGTCAGGGGTGCCCGCACCGTCGGCTCGTCCCACGCCAACCAGAACAACACCGGCAGCGTCAGCAACCACCCCACCGCCAGCCCCCGCCACGAAATCCAGCGCCGCCGCCAAGCGACGAACAAAGTGATCAGCGGCAGCAGAATCACCAGCAAGATGAAGACACCCACGGCCCCCCGCACGGCGCTGCTGTCGAACTTCATGACTGCATCGTCGGCGTGCTGCAGCATCAGACTGAACGCGGTGAGTGCGGCAATGACGGTGAGCGCGAGTGCGAGGACGAGGGCAACCAACGAGCGCAGGAAAATCAGCCAGCGCGATTCCGGAACAGGAGCGGGATTGGGGGTGGAGTTCATGGGAGGATTAAAACCAGCGGGTGAAAGCAGATTCGCTCAGGTGAAACCCGGCACGCCTTCGAGCACGAGGATGTTCACCGGGCAGGCGTCGAGGCCCTTGATGGGCAGTGGCAGGTAGCTGATGAAAAAAATCTCCGCCTCCAGCCGGTCGATGTTCTGCAGCACTTCGAGAAAGAGAATGTCATGGCCCAGCATGATATCGTGGCAGGCCACGCAGTGCTCGACGTTCTTCTCGATGCAGATGCCATCGCCAAAGCCCACGGCCTTCACACCCTTCGCCAAAAACCATTCGGCCGACTCCCGGCTCAGGTGCGGGCGCTGATCGCCGGGCTGGTTGGCGAAAGGTTCGGAGTGAAACCGGGAATCCAGGATGAGCACATCGCCCGGCCGCACCCGGCCCCGGTCTGCCGCCTCGAGATCGGTCCGGGTGATGAGCGCACAGGGTCCGCAGGTGTCCAGCCGGAGCAGCACCCCGCGACCGGCATAATGATCCGCCGGCAGCGCAGTCACGTCCTTGGTGAGCTCGCCGTGGTGATACGGCGCCTCTACATGCGTGCCGAGGTGCGTGATCAAATCCACCTCGGTGTGGTAATCGGTCACGCCATTGACGTTGACCGGCTTGCGGTTGAGCACACAGCGCCGCCGCTCCGTGGCCGGATCGATGATCTTGCTCAGCTGCACGGAGCGATACGGACCCACGCGACCGACACAGGAGGGGGTGGGATGCGGCATACGGCGGATTCGAGTCAGCCGGTTTTTTCACCCGAGGCGAGCCCCAAGCGCCAGCGGCCGCTAGCCGCCTACTCGCCCCAATCTCCAAACTCCCATTCGCGCTTGGGCACGGCGTGGCCGTTGGCCAGCAGTTCATTGTTGAGAAACACCTCCCTGCTGTCGCCGAGCGTCAGAAAGACATCCGCCAGGTAGCGGTCATATTTATCCGGCTTGGTGGTGCAGATGGTGACGCTCTCCGCTTGCACCACCAGCGACTCCGTGAAGCGCTTCGCCACCTTTCCCTCGGTCGTGGACATTTCCGGGCAATCGAGGTCGCGGAGCCGTAGCTTCTGTTTCACCCACTGTTTTGGGCGCAGATAGACCTTCACCCACAGCGTGTCCCCGTCCACGACTTTCAGGACGGTCGCCCTGTAGGTGAACAGATCCGCCTTGGTGGCTTCGGTGGCCGCATTGCTGCGGCCCGCGGAGTCGAGTTGCACGAAGTCGCCGGTCTCGTGCCCGCTCTCCGCGGGCAGGTCGAGGTAGCAGGCAAAGCCGAGGTCCACCACCCGTTCGACTTCGCTCGCGGCAGACGGCCCGACGACATTGACGACCTTGCAGACGCCCGGCGTGCCACGCCTGGGCGTGAGGAGCTTCACCGGTGGCGAACCCGGTGCCGTCGACGTGGCCCCGGCCGCCTCGAGCGCGGCGTTGATTGGGCGGACCTGTTCGGTCAGCTCGGCCACGGTCCATTCACGTTTGATTGCCTCGCGCAGGAGCGCGGCGCGCTGCTTCTCATCGGTGACCTGGCAAAGGACGATGTAGTGCGTGCGGGTCAATTGTGCGGTTGACCGCACAATTGGAAAGCAACGGTGGAACTGGGCGCACTCGTGCAAGGTGCGCTTGCTGATGCCGGTGTCGGCGGACAGACGCTCGAAGACCCGGGCGCCGTAGCCCGCCCGCTCCTCGTGGGCGAGGAGGTGCTCGTTGATGAGCCGCCCGGTCTCGTGGTAGGTGCGCGTCCAGGCCTGCTCGATGTCCCGCCGGCCCGTGAACACCACCGCCTCCACCGCCCGCCGCAAGCCAGCGTAAATGGCGGCCTCGGACTGGATGGGAGTGGCCATGGCTTACGCGCCCTATCTTCTGTCCGCGGGCCCGAATTGCAAGCACCCGGGAGCTTCGAGCCTATCCGAATAACCCGATCAGCCTCGATGATATTTGGTCGTGTCCCCCGTGGCTGCCCCTACCCAATCACCAAACCGGCAATCTGCCGCACACCTCCACTTATCCGCGATCTTCATCAGCTGCTGCGCTTCCGCCCGTCTGTCCGCTTACGGTCCTGGGGCCCGAGCCCGGTGCGCTCCGGTCCAGAAGGTCGGCGGGCAGTCCATGGGCGAGTGGCCACCCCACATCTCGGGCGGGAGCTGGCGGCGGTATTTGAAATTGGTCCGGAGCAGCGCGGTGAAAAGCCAGTGGCGCTGGTAAACCCGCAGCCATTCGCGGTCGTGCGGGCTGCTGAGGCGGGCGCGGATACCCCGGCTGGTGCGGTAAAACGCCTCGGTGCGGCGGCAGAGCCAGTCGATCCAGCGTTGCCGGGGAAACCGGGCCTCGCGCGTGACCGCCTGCACCTCGTTCACGACCGCCTCGGCGGCGTTCAGGCAATAGGCGGCCTGCTCCTCGGTGAAGGGCGGCTGGGGGCGGGCAAAGGAGCGCCGCCACACCGGCCGCGTGCGCGGGTCGGTGGGCATCGGCAGGCCGGGCGGATCAGTCGGCCGCGACGGCGGGAGTGGGACTTCCCGCCCCCTCGACGAGGGCGATTTCTTCGGGCGTGAGGCCATAAAGCTGGTAAACGAGCTGGTCGATCTCGCGGTCGGTCTTGGTCAGCGCGTTCTGGAGCGTGGTCTTCTCCGCGTCGGACTTCGCCGCCCGCAACGCCGGCGTGAGCGTCAGCATCTTGTCCACGAGGGCGACGAGGCGGTCGTGTTGAGGCCGAGCGTTTTTGCCTGTCTTAGGCAAAGGCAAGCTCGCCAGCTCCTCGTTTTGGACATGAAGGGTGGGAAACGTAGTCCGATAGTAAAATTTCATGAGCCTAGAGTTCAGAACTCCGCAAACGAACTTAAGCGGATAGCTGGCGGGGACGTCCTCACGCGGAACCACAATCAGCACATCTTTCACGTAGTAGTTCTCACCGTCGTAGGTGCACCCGAAATCCTTGCTGGTGTCTTTCACAAGCACCTTCGGCTGCTCAAACCGCCGCGGCTCACCGGGACGAGCAGTCTTCTTGTTCTTCCTCATCCGATCAGGAGCATACCAAACGTATTCACGCTTATATTCCTTGTCGTATCGCTTGATGTCGTCACCACGCAGAAGAGGCCGATCCTCTTTATGTAAGCCTTTTTCGTGATGAAGAAATTTGTCGTCATCGGCGGTTTTTAGCCCGAAGCAAATGTCGAAGCCATTTCCGATGGGAACTCCTTCACGCATTCTCTCCTTCACGGCCTCGGTTTCAGGCGAGATGCTCAGGTCGAACACGTTCTGGAAAGTCTTCGTGAACTCGGACTGTGGAATCCTCGATTTAAGGCTGAAGGTGGCGTTTCCAGAAGTTGGCGACGCCTGAATCACATCCATTGCGTGAGATGCAGAAGCCTTCCCTTTCTCAAAAACAAAAATTCCAGTATCGACCTGTGCTTGGTCAAAAACCCTGAACGGCAGCTCGACCAACTGGCTAACTATGTAGTTCTTCAAGATAAACGCACGCAGCTCCTGAAAACTGTTCAATCTCAACCAGCCATGAGAAACTATATAACTGAATCTACCGCCGGGACGAAGCAGCTTTGTGCACTGCTCCATGAAGCAGCAGTATAGGTCGGACTTATGGGTGAAGGTTGGAAAATGTGCCCAGAAATACTCTTTCTCTTCTGAACTAATATTGTGCGGACGCACATACGGCGGATTGCCAACCACCGCATCAAACCCGCCCGCCTGCATGATCTCCGGGAACTGCACGTCCCAGTCGCCGGCGTTGACACGCACTAGCTCGGCAGGATCGAGGGAGAAGTCCGAGGCGATAAGCGAGTTGAAGCACTTGATGTTGTGGTCCAGCGGCGGGAGCAGTGGCTCCTTCTTGAAGAGCTCGGTCTGCAGCCGGAGCGTCTCGCGGTTCTCGCCTTCCAGCATCTTCAGGTAAAGCGAGAGCTGCGTCACCTCCACGGCCTGCGCGTCGATGTCCACCCCGTAGATATTGCTCTCCAGGATGCGGCGCTTGAGGGCGGTGGTGAGGCGGACATTGCCGGCGGCATCCACGTAGCAGTCCTCCTTCCGGCGTTTGTCAGGATTCGCCATGAACCAGCGGAGGTGGTGTTCCATCATCCGCTCGTAGGCCCGGAGGAGGAAGGAGCCCGACCCGCAGGCGGGGTCCACAATTTTGAGCTTCTCGACCTGCTTGGGGGACTTGCCCTCGACGATGCGGCCGACGGTCTGCTCGACGATGTAGTCGGTGATGTAGCGCGGGGTGTAATAGACGCCGCCGGCCTTCCGCACCTCGGGTTTCTCCTCGATGGTGGCGCCGCGGCCCTGCGGGCGGAGGATTTTTCCCAGGAAGCGTTCGTAGGCGTCGCCCAGGATCTCGACCTTGATGTCGGCGAAGTTGTAGCCCGTGTCGTCATCGACGAGATCGAGAAGGAAGTTGGCCAGCCACTCGTCGCCGACGGTGAGTTCCTCGGAGAAGTGGGGCTTGAAGAGCTGGCCGTTGAAGAAGGGCTTGTAGCTGGGCGGCCGCTGGTCGAGGGCGCGGATGTGCTCGGTGAGCTCGCGGTAGAGGCCGCCCTCGGTGCGGGCCTTGGCGGCGTAGCCGGCGGCCGACGGCTCCTCCTCCAGGGCACCGCCGAAGCGCAGGTGGGTTTGTTTGCCGGGTTTGCGGAGCTTGGGCTTGGCGGGGTCGGGCTGCTGGCGATACCAGCCGTCGAAGAGGGTCTGGAGGAGCGTGCCGGTGTCGATGCCGCGGTCTTCGCAGATGCGGAGGAAGACGAGGCGGTCGATGATGCGCTGGGCGGCCTCGTTGAGGCGGTGGCCCTCGAGGAGGTCGGCCCGGTCGTTGTGCTTGAGCAGGTCGGAGCCGAGCTGCTGGCGGACATCGTCGAGGAAGTTGAGGAAATCGGCGTCGAGCGCCCGGGTGCGGTCGGGCTTGATGAGCCAGCCTTGCCGGCCCTTGAGGCGGAGCGGGCGCTTGGGCAGGGAGTCAATCAGGCGGTCGATGCTGCCGGTCCGGACGTTGTCGTAGCCGAGAAGATCCCAGAGTTCGCGGGCCGCGTCGTGGTATTGGCGGAAGTGGAGGACCTTCCATTCGCCGGTGTGCGGATCATCGAGGTGCGGCCGGGCGCCGACGATGTAGAGCTTCATTTCCTCGAAGTCGGAGAGGATGGCGAGCGGCACACCCCGGGCAAAGGCGTCGCGCTTGGCCTGGAAGATATGGCGGTTGTGGAGAACCTCGGCGGGTTTCTTGGCCTCGCAGGTGAAGCGCTCGGTGCGGTTGAGGCGGAAGACGTAGTCGGCACGGGTCTGCCGGCCCGACATGGTCGTGCGCACCTCGATATCCACCTCGCGCTCAGTGTGGATCAGACCCTTCTGGTTGCCGACATCCCAACCGAGGGCGCGGAAGAAGGCATCGAGAAAGTCGGCCCGGAGCGTTTGCTCGTTGTAGTCGGGCGCGGTGTAGGTCGGGTGCTGGCGGTCGAACTGGGCGACGAGACGGGCGAGCTCGGCTTGGAAGGTCTCGAAGGTCGCGGGGGATTCGGGCGGCGCCATGGGGGATGAGCCAAGCACAACGCCGCCGCCGGGCCGGAGCAAGCCCTTCGACAAATCTCTTGCAGATTCGCCGGAACCGGAATCAGCCAAAGCCAGTTAGTGCTGCCACGCCCGCCAAGCGGCTTCGGTGAAGCGCATGTAGCGAAGGCCAGTGGCAAAATCCGTCAAACGCACCGGCGCACCCGTGCGGATGCTTTGCACGAAATCCGCCTCTACATTCCAGCCGTCACGTTTGGCCGGATCGATGGCCACGCGGCGCTCTGCCCCACCCGTCGGCTGCAGCCACAGCGTCTCCGTTGCCAGATCCAGTCGCACTCGCGCCCGGCTGCCCGTCAGCACGATCTCGTTGCGGGGCTGGTTGGTCTCAATCGCGCTGAACTCCGCCGTCAGTCGTGTCCCGTTGGGATAATGCCCGGCAATGCTCACGGCATCCGGCACGCTCACGGGGAGCATCCTGCCGGTTTCGTCGGGGCGCTCCGAGGTGAGGGTGCGCGCCGTCGCGGTTTCCACGGTCGCATCCATGCCCAGCCAGCGCAGCACGGCTTCGTAATAAATACCCAGCGTCAGCGTGTTGACGCCGCTCAATTCGATCCGCTGCCGCCAGGTGATGGGCTTCGTCGGGTCGGCCAAACCTGCGTGCCCATGAGCGATTTCAACGGCACGTAATTCGCCCAGGGTCGCGTCCGCAAGCAAGCCCTGCACGGTGCGATCATAGGGCAGCGTAAACGGTGACGGCACGATCTGTGCCACGATGCCGGGTCGTTGGGCGCGGGCGGCGGCCAACGCCGCCACCATCGCCTCGGCCTCGGTCGCGTTCATCGCCATGCGCGCCTCCGTGAGCACGTGCTTGCCGGCGGCTAGCGCCGCGAGGGAAATCTCCGCATGCAGATACGGCCAGGTGCCGATGCAGATCGCATCAATGGCGGGGTCGGCCACCAGTTCCTGCCAGTTTTCCGCTACGTGCGGGATTCCGAGTTCCTTAGCCACGCGTTCCGATGATGCGCGGGTGCGGTTGACCACCGCGGCCACCTCCACCTCTGGAATGGCGCGAAAACCGGGAATGTGCCGTGTGCGGGTATTGCCGCCCGCGCCCACGATACCGATGCGAAGTTTGGCGTTCATTGCCGCCATTCAATCGTCCGTTGCCTGAACGCCCAGCAGAAACCAGCAGGCCAAATACGTAGGAGTCAGGGGGCGAACTTGAGGTGGGCAGGCAGGTCCCTCTGCCGGCGTGGCACTCACGACGCGCAGTGGGACCTGCGCGTTCACCTTTCGCGTGTTCGCGATTAAAAATCCGCTCAACCCCGAGAGGGCTCGGTCATTTCCAACCGGGCCTTGCGTGTGAGCTCAGCAATGTGGCCGTCGTTGGCCATCACCTGTTCAAGATGGCGCATGCGTCCGGGCGTCGCGGTCTGCATCATGATGTCGCCATAGGCGCGATCGACCCAGAAGCGTGAGACACCGTTGAGATAATCGCGCAGCTCCTGCAGCCGCGCCTCTGGGTAGCGCTGGCACAGATTCATCGTAAACATCCGGCGCCAGCCACTGCCGCCAAACGCCCCATGCTTCGTGTTGTGGTTGAACACGAGGATGTCGCCCGGCTGTGTCTCCAGCGCCACACAGGGCACGTCGCGACCGTGCATTCCCCAGTTCTTCTCGCCAGTGTAGATCTGGTCATTGACGGCGTTGGCAAAGGTATCGACGACTCGATGGCTGCCGGGGATGACGCGCAGGCAACCGGTGTCCCGCGTCAGGGGATCAAGGTAGTAGGCGATTTTGATGTGCAGATGCTCCTTGTGCCAGCCGTCGGAATGCCAGCCCGTGTCGCCCGTGTAATAATTTCCGTCGCTCGGCATGAAGTTGAAATCGTCGCCGAGCAGGGAGGTCGCGATGCCGTGAATGCGGGGATCGTCGAGGAGGGCCGAGAGCACCACGCTCTGATCGGGGAACGGCACGATGCAGGAACGCTGCTTGCCCTCGTGGGGCTTGCCATGATGCCCGCCCCCGCGCTTGGCAAAAATGGCCTCGAACTCGCGGATGATTTCGTCGATCCGATCCTTCAGCAGACCGGGAAATTTTATAAAACCAAAGGTTTTGAAATAGGCGATTTGCTGCTCGGTGAGTTTCATTGGGGGAAAATAGGACGGGGTTGGGTGCTAACGTGTTGTCCGATGAAGAGGTCCCGCCCAACTCTCAATCACATTTTCGTCCACTTCGCTCTGTTGCTTACTGTGTCACCTTCAGGCGGAAAAAAATGTTTACTGCCGAAGATAGTGCGCAAGTCGCCTGCCACGTCTCCATCCCGCCAGCCGATGCCACTCGCTCATGAGTGACGCCATTTGTCGTCCAGCTAGTCAGATTGGTAGAAATTTCCACGGCGTAGACCAAATCGGCCCGATCAGCTGGCCGAGTGTAGGTATAAACCCAAAGCGTTGCAGTAGTTGTAGCCTCCGGAAGACCATTCAAGGCAACAATTTTTGGGTCCAAACCCAAAGCGTATTTTATCAAGTTCGGGAGCCCGTCCGGCCCGTAGACGGCATTAGGCCCACTGACAGCTACATTGGCTAACTCATTAGACGTAAATTTCTCTGCGGCCCATGCACTAAAACCGCTTGTAACCACAGGCACGTAACTAATTCGGATCGACCGGCGGGATGCGATGCCACCATCAATCACGGTATCGACCAGCACGGGACTGTAACGCCGCCAGCTTTCCACCGCCGCGCCAAAACCGTCGCCATCCGGATCGTAGCTGCCCGTCTGCCCCAAACTGCCGAACTGCCGCCACTCATACCAGTCCGCCACACCGTCCTCATCCGTGTCCGCAGTCGCTGGAAAATACACTGCCGTCACCGTCGTCGCTCCTGCCACCGTAAAACTCACTTGTCGCGGCGCCACTCCAGTTCCATCCGCCTGCCGCACCCCGTTCACCCGCCAGTAACCAAATGTGTTCCCGCTGACCGTCTCCGCCGCCAATGGCGTCGTCACCACCGTCCCCGATGCCACCACCCCACTCTGGTTCACCAGCCCACTCGGGTCGCTGTTGATCGTGTAGGCATAGTTGTCAGAAGCCACGAAGGTCAGCTTTGCCGACCGGCGGGACGCGATGCCGCCGTCGATCACTGTGTCTACCAACACCGGACTGTAGCGCCGCCAGCTTTCCACCGCCGCGCCAAAACCGTCGCCATCCGGATCGTAGCTGCCCGTCTGCCCCAAACTGCCGAACTGCCGCCACTCATACCAGTCCGCTACACCGTCCTCATCCGTGTCTGCAGTCGCTGGAAAATACACCGCCGTCACCGTCGTCGTTCCTGTCACCGTAAAACTCACCTGCCGCGGTGCCACGCCTTCGCTGTCTGCTTGCCGCACGCCGTTCACTCGCCAGTAGCCGAAGATATTTCCGCTGACCGTCTCCGCCGCCAATGGCGTTGTCACCAACGTCCCCGACGCCACCACCCCGCTCTGGTTCACCAGCCCACTCGGGTCGCTGTTAATCGTGTAAGCGAAATTGCCCGAGGCCACGAAGGTCAGCTTCGCCGACCGGCGGGATGCGATGCCACCATCAATCACGGTATCGACCAGCACGGGACTGTAACGCCGCCAGCTTTCCACCGCCGCGCCAAAACCGTCGCCATCCGGATCGTAGCTGCCCGTCTGCCCCAAA
>JAGNQV010000011.1:9648-30871 GCA_017988885.1 Opitutaceae bacterium
CCGTCTGCCCCAAACTGCCGAACTGCCGCCACTCATACCAGTCCGCCACACCGTCCTCATCCGTGTCCGCAGTCGCTGGAAAATACACTGCCGTCACCGTCGTCGCTCCTGCCACCGTAAAACTCACCTGCCGCGGTGCCACGCCTTCGCTGTCTGCTTGCCGCACGCCGTTCACTCGCCAGTAGCCGAAGATATTTCCGCTGACCGTCTCCGCCGCCAATGGCGTTGTCACCAACGTCCCCGACGCCACCACCCCGCTCTGGTTCACCAGCCCACTCGGGTCGCTGTTAATCGTGTAAGCGAAATTTTGCGCCCATCCAACCGAGGTCAGAAGCAGCCACATTCCCACCAAACAACCGGGGAATCTAACCGAAAAAGATGCGTGCTTGATGAGCATCGCGCAGATACGCGGCCTTATGGCAGTTTAACCACCCAGCGAACTTCACCGTCGTAGGCGCTAGACGAATCAAAGGTCCATTCGTTAACCCGCGCCGGGCGCGCTCCCATTTGTTGCGAACGAACTGGCAGAAACTGACTGGGCACGCTGCTCTGGGTCGCCAATCGAGCCGCCGCGACCTCTCCCGAGGTCGCCTCACGCACTCCTAATTTTGCGAACAGCCAGGCGCGTCCCAAATCAGTCGTGCGGGTCTCCGCTGAGGAACCCGAACCATAAGTGTAAGTAAATGCACCACCCGGGCCCATGATCTCTCCGTCACCTGCCCTTGTTAATCCGGGCTCAGCATTAAGAATCAACCAAGCCCAGGCCGGACGCATATCAGCATGAGTGATCGGACTCCGACTGATGTTAACGTTCGCAGGTGCCGGCAACGCAATGAAATCGATATCCATTAATCCTGGTCGACCATCTCTTGCAAATACCTCAAAAACCAAATCGCCAGCAGGAGGACTGGCCGCTGCGGGATCCCAAGTCACTTTATGAATCTGGCCCGCGGCAATTGAACCGCCAATATTTATGGAAGTGCCCTCCCTAAGATCGGCTGCGGCGACCGGTATCATTTCTCGCAGCAGCGACGATCCCCCCTTAAAGGCCGCAAGTGAGACTGTGACGCTCGCACTATCACCATCAGTCACAAAGTATTCAACATCGATAAGCCCGTTGGATCGTTGGGCAACACTTCGCACGCCCGGCATGGGCACCAACTTCGGCGGACTACCTCCAAGAGTCCGGAAACCTCGCCGCCATACATCAATCTGCCGTTTATTGTTGTTGGCCACAAACACCCTTCCGGTCGACTGTTCGACATTCGCAAAATACGCATCATCCGTAGACAAGGTCGCTACCAACTTTAATTCCGGAGAAAGCACTTCAATCGCATTGCCCGCTATCCCTCTATATCCACGACCCAGTAAGCAACCGTCATTAAAAACCGATAGCAGTGCTTCCGTGGCAATCACCTTCGCACCGAGAAATGTTCCTGATTTTGTATATGTATTCAGGTATAATGTATTTACTATCTGCTCAACGGTCCCAATCGTGCCGTCCGTCATCAATGCGATGCTGTTTACCCCAGCAGAAAACTTACGCAAAAAACTGCCGTCATGGGAAAACACCTGCACGCGTGCATTGGCGGAATCACCAACGTAAATATCGCCATTCGTATCAAGCGCGATGGTGTTGGTTGAATTCATAAATTGTCCGTCACCAGATCCTAAAGTGGGAGCACCTATCCGTTGCACCGGCGTGCCGTCATTTTCATAAATATAGATTCCGGCGCTGTAGCTACCACTAGTGAAGAATCCGTTATGCGACGCATAGATTCGCCCATCCGCACCCACACGCATATGCAACGGACTGATGTATTTATCCATGCCAGGGTCAGGCAAATACAATTGCCGGACCGGCTGTCCACTAGGGGTGAAAACTTGAACAGTGGGAAATTCGACGTTGACGTCTGCTAGATACACCAACCCATCCGAACCGAAATCGATCGCAATTATCTGACCGAACCCATCATTACCTTTTCCATATTTTCCGAATTTGGACTGATAGGTGCCATCGTTGGTAAATATCTGGATATCGTGACGCTGCGGATCTGAAACGGCGATACGGCCATCAGGCAGAACCGCCACTCCTCCGGTCCAACGAAACTGGCCGTCGGCTGTGCCTAAGCTGCCAAATTGATTCACGAAGCTACCGGCATGACTATAAATCTGAACCCGACGGTTGCTGCTGTCTGCCACATAGATTTTACCGCCTGCATCCACGGCCAATCCAAAGCCATAACCATTCCATTGCCGGATAAAGCTACCGTCTGCGTTGAACATTTGCAGTCGAGAGCCATCTACCACAACGATTGAGCCATCGCCTGCAATCGCCACGCCTTGAGGACCGTTAAACTGTCCCTCTCCACTGCCTTGACTGCCCCATTTCCTAATAAAGGTGCCATCAGCGGAAAACATCTGAATCCGGTGGTTTTGAGAATCAGCCACCACAACATTGCCGTTGGCCATAACAGCGATGCCATTGGGCCACTGGAATTGCCCGTCGCCACTACCCTGGCTACCCCACTTGCGAACAAAAGTCCCGGTGTTATCAAAAACCTGAATGCGGTGGTTTCCATCGCCTACGATGATGTTCCCATTGGGCGCCACCGCGATTGAGCCTGGATACTGAAATTGACCGTCTCCCGCACCTGCACCACCAAAGCGAAAGACGAATGAGCCATCCGTATTGAACACCTGCACACGATGGTTGCCGTAATCGACCACCGCTAGCTTGCCGTCGGGCGTGCTCGCAATTGCGCGAGGTTCGTTTAAGTAACCGCTGCTGCTAGCACCAGAGAAACTAAATTCCAGTGTCCAATTATCCTGGGCAGCCGGCTGAGCCCTCAACAGAGACGAAACGAGGAAAAGCAGGGCCATATAATGACGGATGGCAGCATTCATGGAATACTTGGGGGTAAGAATGGGCGTTAACGAGAGAACCGGATTTAACAGCATCGAAAACAGGGACTTTTGACGTATGTGGGGCGAGAGCTTTTACTGCAAGAATCTTGCCATTTTAATTGTGCGCCGTCCTGCGGGCGCATCGTTTCAGTCTCCTGTCGCCAGCAACGCAACTTCCCGACATGCCTTGAGGTCGAGTTTGCCGGTGCCGAGCACGGGGATCTTGTCCAGGCGGTGGATGATCTTGGGCACAAAGAGGTTTGGCAGCCCGGCCGCGAGCAGCTTCTCGCGCACCTGGTCGGAACTGACTTCGCGCGTCGTGAGCAGGACCAGCGCCTCGCCCTTGCTGACGTCGGGCACGCCCATCACCACGGCGCAATAACTCTCGGTTTCGTCCCAGCCAAAGACCTCGACGATCTTTTGCTCGACCGTGCCGTGCGGCACCATCTCGCCGCCGATCTTGGAGAACCGCGAGAGCCGGCCCTCAATGAACAGGAACCCCTCGTCATCGATCCGGCCGAGATCACCGGTCACAAACCAACCATCACGAAATGCGGCCTGCGTCTTTTGTGGATCGTCGAGGTAACCGCTAAAAACATTGGCGCCCTTGAACCACACGATGCCTTGGTCGCCGGTCCGCACCTCGTCGCCGGTTTCCGGATCCACGATGCGCACCGTCATCCCGGGCAACAGGCGACCCGTGGAACCGGCACGCTTGCCGACCTGTGGCTCGGCGGTATCGGTGGTGATGGGCGGATGCGGCTGGTTGATGTTGCTCGCGGGCGTCGTCTCCGTGAGGCCGTAGCCTTGGAGAATCTCGATGTGAAAGGTTTCGAGAAACGCCTTGTAGAGATCGTCGGGCAGCTTCTCCGCTCCGGTCACGACGAGTTCGAGCGAACGCAGTTCGCCCGGCTGGGCCTTGCGCAGGATGGGCCGGATAAAGGTCGGCGCGCCGAGCAGCACGGTGGCCTCCTCGTCGCGGATGGCATCGATGATTTTGCGGGTGTCGAGGGGACTCGGCACGGTCACGACCTTGCAACGCCGGATCATCGGATACCACAGCGTGACCGTGAAACCCATGCTGTGAAAAAGCGGAAGGCAGCCAACCAACGACGCCGATTCCGGCAGAATCGAAAGCGAGGAAATCTGGGAGCAGTTGGCCAGAATGTTACGGTGCGAGAGCGCCACGCCCTTCGGTTCGCCCGAACTGCCGCTGGTGAAAAGCAGGCCCGCCTCGGCCCGGTCGCCGATTTTGGGGAGCCCCAGCAAGTTCGCGAACCACTGGTTGGGCAGCAGCCACGCCGCGGCAAGCCACGGGAGGATGGCCCGCTTGCCGCCCATCGCCGCAATTTCGGCCCGCAGGTCGAGCGTGCGTTCGGGCCAGGGAAATTGCGGCACTTTCTGGCGCACGGCCTCCGCGGTCAGCACCGTAGACACGCCGCCGATCTTCATGCTGGCCTCCAGCGCCGGCTTGCCCGCCGTAAAGTTGAGATTCACGGGTATCTTGCCCGCACTAATGATCGCGAGATTGGCGATGAAGGCACCCGCCCCGGGGGGCAGCACGATGCCGACACGCTTTTCGGGAATCGTTTTACGGATATGTCGGGAAAGGGCGGCCGCGATCGCCGCCAATTGGCCTCCGCGCACCTCGCGGCGCTCGACGGTGCGATCCACGATCGCCACATGGCCCGGATGCTTCACCAGCGAACGCATGCATTCACGCCCGAGGTGGCGGCGCAGCACCGGGCGCTCCTCGAACGCTGCGGCGCCGAGATCGAGCAGGAGCTTGCGGATGTAGGCCGGTTCGGCTTGGGCCGGCGCAATGGGGGCCCCGAACTGGACGAAGACCGGTGTCGGCATCAGCCGGGGTGATTTCCAGAGGTAAGTGTTGCCGGCGAAGGAGAAGACCGAACCCCACACGCCGTCGATGAACGCCGGCACCACCGGCACCTGCGCACGACGGGCGATGACCTCGAAACCGCGTTGAATCGCCATCAACTGACCGGTGCGCGAAATATGGCCCTCGGGGAAAATTGCCACTACTTCGCCCGCCTCGAGCGCACGGATGGCCCGGCGCATCGCGTCGGTCGGATTTTTACTGGCGATAGGAATGACCCCGCTCAGACGGAAGACCCAGTCAAAGAATCCGTTTTCGCGCAGGCTTTTGTGGCCAATGAAACGGATGGGGCGCGGGCAAGCCATCTGCAGCACCACCGGATCAACGTAGGAAAGGTGATTGGCGACGAGCAGGACACCGCCCGTGGCCGGGATGCCCTCGGCTCCGTGGTAACGCACACGGTAAAGCAGCCGGGCGACGGTCGCGGCAATAATCTCCCAAAACGCCGGCAGGTAGGAGCGTCGTTTGATCAGCGGGGTTGGCATGAACGCGCCCCTATGCCGGACTAGCCGCGAGATTTATCAAAGCTTTTCCATGCGGCTGGGAGTGTATTTCGCCGCAGTTTGCACTTGCGAACGTCCCAGCGGGCAGCGGGGAACTGCCGTTATGGCGTCCGCCACTTGCGTAGATCCCGCGCCAGCGCTCCAAAGCCGCCGGGAAAATCCGTCTCGAGCCGTCTGGTGTCATGACGGTGACGCTGCACTTCCCGCAACGCGCAATCAATTTCATGCGGCAGCGTGGGCCGGTCGGTGCCGTAGACCCGCCACTTGAGTTCCTTGCGGGTGTAAGGCGCCCAGCCGCGCGCCTGCCCTTCCTGCCATGCCGCCTCCGTCACCGAAGTGTCGCGACCGCAGAGATACCACGCCTCGACCGCCGGCACCGCCACCCCCACGCAACGCAACACGCGGGTGCGGCCGCGGGCCGGCGGAAGTTTTTTCACCGTCTGACGGTAGACCGCCCGCAACTGGCACAGCCGGCATTGCGGATGGAAATAATTCACCGCCTCGTGCGCCTCCGTGTGCACGACCGAGTCGTCGGAATCCACCACAACCACCAGGCCCGCCGTGTCCGTGTTGAAATGCAGGTGGCGCAGCACCGGGGGCAGCAACTGCGCGACATTGGGCCAGCCCCGGGCGCGCAGCCCGGGTTGCACCTGTTTAACCGGTTCGCCCAACACGGCCTCGACCAACACCTTTATCGCAATTTCGTCGGCGGGAGATTCGCTGAGAAGGGCGACCTTCATGGCTCCTCGGGCACTCCACCCAGAATCCCGCTGAACCACATGTCACCCAGCGTGCCTTCAGCCAGCAGCTCATCCAGATCCTGCCGGTCGGCCAGCCGTTCGAAATGCGCCGCGTTGCCGCGCTTGTGGGAAATGACGATTTCCTCGGGATGTTCGCGGAAAAGATCCAGCAAGTAGGGCGAATGGGTGGTGACGATCACCTGCACAGGCGGACGCTTGAGTCCGAAGGCCTCCGGGTAGCTCAGTCGATAAAGCAAGTCGCGCACTTCCCGCAGCATCCGGGGGTGAATCCCGCGATCAATCTCTTCAATGCACACCACCGTCGGCGGACTCGGATCAAATGCGAGGGCCATCATCGCCAGCGTGTAGAGGGTGCCTTGGGAAAGATTTTCCGCCGCCACAGTTTCGGAGCCGTCTTTCAGCCGCAATCCGAGTTCCGCCACCCCGTCGTGGCGCGGGATCATTTCGATGCCGCCAAACTCCGGCAAGATGCGCACCAACTCGGCCTCGAGTTGGGCAAAAATATCGGGCCTGCGCAACTGCCAGTGACTCAGCACCGCGGCCAGGTTGCCGCCGTTGGCCGCGAGCTCCGCACGGTCCGTTCGCTCCGCCGGGGCCGGAATCGCGTAGTGGTCGAGCAAGTAGGAGCGCATGCGGCCGAGCTGACCTTGCAGGGCCGGCCATGCTGTGGCGCCGGCCGGCGTGACCTCGAGCAGGTCGCAAACATTTTCCGAAACACAAGCGAGCCGGGCCGCGAGCGCGGCATAGGGCGCATTAAAACCAAAAACGATTTCCGGACCGTGCGGCTTGGTGGTCTGGGCCGCGGCATCCGTCAGTGGCAGGCGGGACAACGTGCGTAGCCGCATGACCGCTTGGATCAGACTCGTCTTGCCGCTGCCGTTTGGCCCGATGACCAAGTTGAAAGGCAGCAGTTTGAGCTGCGTGCTGCGCAGCGCCTTAAAATTCCGAAATGAAACGGAGGCGATCACAGCCGCACGGTGGCATAACGAGGCACGAACGACAAGCCGTCTCAACGCGGCGTCCGCCACTTCACCGTGCCACCGGAAACGACAGAGCGCATCGCGCCGCTATTTTACGCCGAGCCACTTGTTCAGCAGTTCGCTCGCGCCGGTTTTGTCGAGAGCCAGGTTGGTCAACGCGCGGTTGATCTCGCTGGTGTCGGGCTGGCCGAGCGTGCCGCTCACGCGCAGGGGAAGATTACTGGCGGTGTAGCCCAGTTCATCGGACTGCGTTTCGAGCGCGCCGAGGTATTTAAGCAGCTCGGCGGTGCGCCCTCGCGCGCTGAGCTTGAATTCCATCGTCAACGCGCTGTCGAGCAGGGCCACGCCGGGCTGCGCCTTGGTCACACCCGCCCCGTTCAAGCGTATTTCAGGTGCGATGAGCGTAAAATCTTTCAGCACCGCGGCCAGCGTGTCGTCCCGCGCCAGCACGACGCTCAACTGGTCGTAGGGAATCGCACTGAGAGTTTGCGCGAGTTCCGCCACGGCCTGGGCCTTATTGGCGATATCCGTGTATTCCTTTTTTCCGGTGACGGAGCCGAGCAGGTTGCCCACCGCCGCGACCCCGGCGGCAATGCGGCTCGTATTCTCGATCTTGCCCGCCACGTTCACCGGCAGGCCACGAAAAACCCCGGCCTTGCTCGTGAGCTGAAAGTCTCCCTGCGCGCCCTCGGCGAGACCCGCCACACTCGCCGCATGGCCGGTGAAGGTGCTGGTCACATTGAATTGGCCTTCAACCGTGGCTGGCTGGCCCGGGTTGAGCGCCCGAAAAAACGCGGCGGGATTAAAATCCGTGATGGCGACAGCAGCAACGAGCGCATACGGCGTCGCCGATGGCGCGGAAAAATTGAGTCCGCCATTCACTTTCGCCACCCCGCCCTCGCCCAGCCCAGCGCGCACGTCTTCCAACTTCAACGCCCCCGCCGCAATGCGCACCACGCCCGTCACGTCACTGACTTCGAATTGGTCGTTGTAATGCAGTTTTTTCAACGCGAGGGCCACCTGCCCGTTCACGCCCTGCCAAAAAGGCGCCGCTTCACGCCCGGCTGGAGTGGTGGCGGCCGGCGCCGGGGCGGCGGCACCAGCCAACGCCGCGAGCACCTGCACATCCTCGATGAAAACTTCCTGGCTCGTGAGTTGGGCGTCCACCGCGTAACCGGCGGCGGAAGCCAACATCGTTCCGGCGATATTCATATCGGACTGCCGGGCCTTCGCCTTGTTTTCGAAAACCAACGGCAGGCCGAAAATAATTTTCCCGTCCGCCGCCTGTTCAGCGCGCAAGTCGGCGGTGATGACCGGCAACGCCTCCCCCGTGGGCACCGCCAGCTCGGTGAACTTCAGCCGGGCCTCGATGTTCGTGGTGGGACCAACCGTGCCGGAAAATTCGCCGGTCAACAGACCTTGTGAAAGCGTGGCGCTGTCTTTGAGCGCCGGTTGCTGCAGCAGTTCAGGTAGTGCAACCGTCCACGAACCCGTCGCCTTGATGGTTTGGGCGTTGGCAGTCAGTTGCCCAGCTTTGGCCGCCAAAGTCAGCAGCCACTTGCCGGCGCTGTTGAGTTTCAACTCACTGACTTCGGCCTGCCAGCCTTGCGGCGAGTAGTCGGCCAGCAGGGTCAGCGCAGCGTCGAGGTTGGCCACGAGCGACTGGCCGGCCTGCGCAACCGAAATTCCCGTTACCGCCAAAGGTGACTTCGAACGCAGCACGAGCCCGCCCCCGCCGGCACTCGCGAGCAGTTCGCCGCGGAGGGCACCGCCCGTCAGCGTGTAATCCTTGACGAAGGGCGCCAGCCATCGCACCGGCACAGCCTGCAGATTGATCGCAAGCAAATCGGTCGTCGGATCTGCGACCTTGAGCTCACCCGTGCCGGGATTGAACTCGAAGGCCTGCAGCGACTGCACGGCGAACACCGGATCGGGTCGGTTCACATTGAACACGAGCCGGTCAATACGCGTGGTGTCGCCCCGTTGCGTCAGATCAAAATCGCCCGACAGACCCAGCGCGCCCACGGCGGCCAGCTCCGGCACGAAAATTGCCAGCCCATCCGCCGAGGCCTTCAGCCGGCCGGCCGCGTGAATTTCGGTAAAATTCGCATCAGCCTCAAACATGCCCGCGCCGATCGCCTCGAACGACGGCAGCGTCCGACCCAGCGCAAACGGCGCCACATCCGTATCGCGCACATCCAGTTTCCATGTCCCGCCCAGCCGGGAGCCCTGCGCGGGATAGTTGGCCTGCAAATCCACGAGACGCTTGCCCATCGACTGCACCTTCAAAGTGTAGCTTTCACCACCCGTGATGCGGGCCGCCGCCAAGTCCAGCGCGAGACGAACTCCCTGCGGCAAGGACGGCCCGCTCGCCTCGGCCTCGAACTTTACCGCCAGTTTGGCAAAGGTTCGCGCCGAATCCATCAATATGCCAATCGTGCCGTGGAGCGCCAGTGCCTTCACCGGTGCATCCGTCCCCGGCACCGTTACCTGCGCGGTAAACGTAAACGCCCCTTCGCGATTCGCCGCCACTTGGCCGCCCCGCAAGCTCACCTCTGCCCGGCCGGGCGCTTGTCCGGGCGGACCGGCGAAAATCACGACGCCTTCCAGCTCAACTCCGTCCAAAGTCAGATCCACCGGCAGCTTGAGCTCGTTGAAGACACCCTGAAAAGCCAACGCCACCGCCGCCACCGTAGCGGAGCCCGTATCCACGGCGGTGAGCGGCGCAGACGTGACCGTCCCTCCACTCTGGTTGGTAGCCAAGGGCGCATATTTGGTCAGATCAAGCGTCCAGCCTTTTGCGCTCAGGCGCGTCACCGCCACCTGCTCATGCCAAGCCGCCGCCACCAACGGCACCGCCACCTCGACCGCCGGCAGGGTCAGGCTGGCGCCTTCGTAGTCCACCCGCACCTGCTCGAGCTTTACCCCGTGCAAGCCGCCGGCGACCCGTTGCAGGGTGATCCGGACTGCGGGCTGCGCCGCGAGGACGCGACGGGCGACCCAAGTCTGGAAGGCCGAGGTCGAAGCAACGCCGGCCGCCAACGCGAGCAACCCCACCAAAACCGCGGCACCAATCAGGAGGAAGCGGACGAATTTCATGCGCGACACAATGACACCGCCGGCCGGCGGGGGTTGCGATGGTTAAATAATCTGCCGCCGCGGGTGCTCAGCTTTGCACAAACGGATCGGCCTGACCGATGGCCTTGCGCATGGCGGCGAGTGCGACGTTGTAATTGTAGAAGGCGACGAGCTGGTTCAGCCGGGCCTCGGTCAACGCCACCTGGCTGGTGAGCACATCGAGCTGCGTGGCGGTGCCGGCACCGTAGCGGACGTTGGCGAGACGCAGGGCTTCCTGCGCCTGCTCCACGACCTTGCCGGAGGCATCCACGAGTTCCCACGCCTCGGTCAGTGAGGAATGCGCGCGGCGCACCTCGACATCAATGGCCAGCGTGCTCTCCTCGACGGCGAGCTGCGTCTGCATGAGGCGCGATTTCGACTGGGCCACGCGGCCAGCCGTGGCCCGGCCGTCAAAAATATTCCACTGCGCCTGCACTCCGGCGGACCAGCCGTCACGGCGGTCGTTCCAGCTGTTGGACGGTCCGCCACGCACCCAGTCGTAGCGGCCAAAGGCGGCCACCTGCGGCCGCGCGCCGGCACGCGAAACGACGACCTGCTCTTCGCCAGCGCCTTCCAGCTTGGCCAGCCGCTGCAATTCAGGGCGGTTGCTGCGTGCGGTCGCAAGCGCAGCCCGCAAATCAAACGTCGCCTGCTCGCCCACCTCGAGCGACCCGACGAACTCGGGGATACGCGCGACATTGCTGCCGGTGGCATTGATGAAACCCAGCACCTGCCGGAGCTCCTCGATGGCGATGCGGAAGGTATTGCGCGCGGTGATGAGCGCCGGCCGGCCGTTGGCCAGCGCGACCTCGGCTCGCAGCACCTCGAAATTGGAAATGGCGCCGGCGTCGAAACGGCTTTGGACGTTTTTGAGCTGCTCCGCGAGAAGCTGCACGTTTTCCTCCTGCACCGCGATGCGCTGCCGCGCGAGCAAGACCGCGTAAAAACGCGTGCGCACGAGCAGGAGTTGTTCGTTGATGACCCCCTGCAGCTCAAGCACTGCAGCTGCACGGACCAGCGCCGCGCCTTTGCTGGAGGCCGTCACACTCCCGCCAGCATAGAGCACCTGCGTCGCCTGCACCGCGACGCCCCAGTTGCGATCCTGCGCCGGAAAGGTGGCGGCGATATCTTTGTCATTACCCGAAACGCTGGCGGTGGCCGCGACCGTTGGGATCTGTTGCGCATGCACCTCGAGGACGACGCCTTCCTGCTCCTTGATGCGCTCGCGCGCCTGACGGATGGCGTGGTTGTTATCGAGCGCGAAGGAGAGCGCATAATTGAGGTTGAGCTCAGCCGGCACCTCGTAATCGGGGTCGGGCTGTCCGTCGCTTTGGAACGCCGGGGGCATTTGGGCAACGAGCGGCGCGGTGACGCCGAGGAGCAGCAGCGCGGTAAACAGAATGGGACGTGAAGCGTGCATGGGAATAAGCGGTAAGATTAGGAGTGAGCGAGAGCAGGCGCAGCAGCGGAGGCTGGGCCCTTGTGCTTGCTATGATCGCGGGCGATCAGGATGTAGAACGACGGCACCACAAAGAGCGTGAAGACACTGCCAACGGCCATGCCGATGACGAGCACCCAGCCGATACTGTTACGGGCGGCGGCACCGGGGCCGGACACGAAGATCAGCATGAGGTGGCCGAACACCGTGGCGGCGGAAGTCATCATCACGGGACGCAGGCGGGTGGCCGCGGCGCGGCGGATGGCGTCGAGCTTGGTCACGCCCTCTTCCTGGAGGGTATTGGCGAATTCAACGATCAGGATGCCGTTCTTGGCGATGAGGCCGGTGAGCGTGATGAGGCCGATCTGCGAGTAGATGTTCAGCGAAGTTTCACCGAGGAAGATCGGGAGCATCGCACCCGTGATCGCGAGCGGCACGGAGCCGAAGATAATGATGAAGGGGTCGCGGAAACTGTTAAACTGCGCCGCCAACACCAGGATGATCAGCACCAGCGCGAGGATGAACGCCTGCCAGAGGGCGTTGCCCTCGTAGCGGAGTTGACGCGACTGGCCGCCGTAATCGATCGAGTAGCCAGCCGGGAGCACTTCCTTTGCCTTGGCCTCGAGTTTCTTCAGCGCCTGGTCGACGCTGGGGCCGACGCCGGTGATCTTGACCGAGTTGAGCTGCTGGAAACGGTTGAGCGTGCGCGGCTCGACGGTGTCGTGGAGCGTGGCGATCGTGGAGAGCGGGATGAGCTGACCGTTCGGACCACTCACGTGATAGTTGAGCAGCTGCTCGGCGTTGAGGCGCTGGCCGCGCTCGACCTGCGGGATGACGCGATAGCTGCGACCATCGTTGACAAAGCGGTTGACGTAGCCGCCGCCGAGCATCGAACCGAGGTCGCGGGCGACGGCGGAGAGGTTGAGGCCCATCGAAGCGACCTTGTCTTTGTCGATCTCGATCTCGACCTGCGGAAGGTCGAACTTGAGGTCGGTGTCGGCAAAATAGAACGTGGGCGCACCGCCGCCGGCGTTGGCCTCGGTGTTGGCGTAGAGGACGAGCTGGTTGGCGAACTCCTGCATCTCCTTATGGTCGGAGGTAGAACGGATGACAAACTCGATGGGCATCGAACCACCGGATGGCAGCGGGTCGGGCGTCGTGACGATGACCTGCATGCCCGGAATCGCGGCCGCCGGGCCTTGGAGTGATTGCTCAATCTCAAACGCACTGCGGTGGCGGTCGGACCACGGTTTCAGGATGATCCCGGAGAACGCGAACTGCGAAGAGATGAGCTGGAAGGAATTTTCATACTCCGGCACGGTCTCGAACATCGACTGCACTTGCTCGCCGTAGATGATGTTTTGATCGATCGTGGCGGTGGGCGAAGGCAGCAAAATACTGAAGACAACGCCTTGGTCTTCCTTCGGGGCGAGTTCGCTCTGCGCGAACATAAAGAAAGGCGCGAGCAGCAGCGCCAGCATCACAGCGCCGGTGAGTGCGTATTGCACGGAGCGGTAGCGGCGACCGAGGAGGAGATCGAAGATGATCACCAACACCGCGCCGATGAATGTGGCAGCGATCGCGCCCATCGCGAGACCACCGAGAACCTTGGGCGACATGCCTGCCGAGCCGAAGATCGCAAAGACCACGGCGATGGCGATGAGCCAGAATGGGATCCAAACCACGAGGCCCCAGAACAGGAGACTCCATGAAACGCCGCGGTCGTCGCGCACTTGGGTGAGTGCCACGATGACCCGCTCATAACGGTGACGCACCCGGTCGAAGAGACGGTTGATGGTGCCGCTGAGTCCTTTTTCTTCCTGATCGTGATCCTTCAGCAGGTAGGCGCTCATCATGGGTGAGAGCGTGAGGGCGATGAAGCCGGAAACCACGACGGCTCCAGCGAGCGTCATCGCAAATTCGCGGAAAAGGGCGCCGGTGAGGCCGCCTTGAAACGCGATCGGCGCGTAAACCGCCGCGAGTGTAATCGACATCGAGATGACGGGGCCGACGAGTTCGCGCGCACCGAGGATGGCGGCGTCGACGGGCGTTTTGCCCTCGCGGATGTGGCGCTCAACGTTCTCGACGACCACGATGGCGTCGTCGACGACGATACCGACCGCGAGCACGATGGCGAGGAGGGTCAGGAGATTGATGGTGAACCCGAACATCAGCATGATCGCGAGTGCGCCGACCAGCGAGAGCGGCATGGCGACGAGCGGGATTATCACCGAGCGGATCGAACCCATGAAGAGGAAAATAACGAGCGCGACGATGAGCAGCGTCTCGACGAGGGTCTTCACGATCTCCTTGAGCGCGTCATCGATGTATTTGGTGGCATCGTAGGCGATCTTGGCGTTGAGGCCGGCCGGGAGGCTGCGCTGGATGTCGGGCATGACCTCGCGCACGCGGGCCATGACTTCGACGGTGCTCTCACTCGGGAGCACCCAGAGACCCATGAAGGTGGCGGTCTGGCCGCCGAAGCGGACTTCCTCGTCGTAGCTTTCGGCACCGAGCTCGACGTCGGCCACGTCCTGGAGGCGGATGAGCACTCCGTTTTTCTGCGCGACGACGAGCTGCTGGAATTCCTCAACGCTCTTGAGATCGGTGTCGGCCACAAGGCTGACGCTGATCATGGAGCCCTTGGTGGCACCGACGGCGGCGAGCGCGTTATTGGCCTGCAAAGCGCCGCGGACTTCGGCGGGGCTGAGGCCGCGGGCGGCGAGTTGGTCCGGCTTCAGCCAGATACGCATCGCGAAGACGCGACCGCCGAGCACATCGGCGCGTTGCACGCCTTTGACGGCGGCGAGACGCGGCTGCACCATGCGGCTGAGGTAGTCGGTGATCTGGTTTTGATCCATCGTGTCCGAGTAAAAACTCAGATACATCGACGCGAACTGGTTGTCGCTCGTCTCGACGCTGATCGAGGGCGCCTCGGACTCGGGCGGCAATTCGCCGCGGACCTGGTCGATCTTGGCGCTGATCTGCGCGAGCGCGGCGTTGGTGTCGTAGTTAAGGCGGAGGTAGACCTTGATCGAGCTGAAGCCGGAGCGACTCTCGGACTCGATGTAGTCAATCCCGTCGGCGCTCGCGATCACACGCTCGAGCTGCGTCGTGATGTAGCCGCGCACGGTGTCGGCGCTGGCACCGAAGTAGACGGTGCTGACATTGACCACCGCGCTGTCGGACCGCGGATACTGCCGGGTGTTGAGCTTGAAGTAGGAGACACCACCCACGACCAAGATGACGATACTGGCCACCAGGGCGATGACGGGTTTGCGGATGAAGAGATCCGTGAAACTTTTTTGAAACATGGAAAAGGAAAGTCAGGACGGCGGTCAACTCGACTGCCAGAGGGCAACCGGACCGCCGGCCGCCAACAGACGAAGGGAGTTAAGAGTTATGCGGTGTCGGATCGGGATTCGCGGCGGGCTTGACGTCGTTATTGACCTGCACGGGCACACCGTTGCGGAGCTTAAAGACGCCCGCCGTGACAATGTCCTCGCCGGGTTTGACGCCCTCGGTGATCGCGACGAGGTCGCCGCGTTTGCCGCCGAGCTTCACGAACTGCTGGCGAACGCCGAGAAATTCCTGCCCGTCCTCACCCTTGATTTTTTCAACGATGAAGACGGAGTTGCCATACGAGGCGTAGGCGACCGCGGTCGCGGGGATGACCACAAGCGAGTCGGCCTGCGGCATCTCAACGTTGATCTGCGCAAACATGCCGGCCCGGAGCTGCTCGTCGGGATTGGGCAGCGTAGCCTGGACGGAGACGTTGCGCGTGGCGCTATCCACCTCGGAATTGATCGCCGTGAGCGTGGCCTCGAACGTGGTCTGCGTAAACGCATCGATTGTGACGGAAACTTTTTGGCCGAGGGAAAGCGCCGAGATATTGCGCTGCGGCACGGAGAAATTGACGAAAATCGGGTCGGCCTGCTGCAGCGGGATCAGCGGCGCACCGCGGGCAATGAACTGACCGACATTGACCAGGCGGATGCCGACGCGACCGGCGAACGGCGCGCGGATCTGTTTTTTAGCGATGAGCGCCTTGAGGGCTTCCACGTCGGCGCGGGCCTGTTTGGTCGAAGCCTGTGCGACGTCGTATTCGGACTTGGAAATCGCCTTGCTGTCCAAGAGCTCCTTCGTGCGGTCGATGTTCGCCTGCGCCAGCTCGGCGCGCGCCTCAGCAGCGGCGAGTTGCGCAGCCTCGACGGTGGTATCGAGCTCGATGATGAGGTCGCCGGCCTTCACAACCGCGCCGCTGTCCACGGCGATACGCATAATGGTGCCGTCGGCATCGGCACCGAGAGTGACGCCCTCAACCGGTGCGAGCGTGCCGATGGCGTGCAGCGAGCTGTGCCATTCGACTGCCTGGGCCTGGGAGGTGCTGACCGCCGTAGCCGGCATCGTGTGCGGCGTGCTGGCCATTTTATTGATTTGGGCGGACTTGACCGCGCCGAGCGTCAGGAAGACGACGATGAAACCGCCAACGGCGATGATGAATTTCTTAAGCATGGTGTTGAAGGAGGAGGTTTGGACTGAAAGTTGAGATCAAGATCAGAAAGTGGCCACTGGTGCAGCCTCGGAGGCGCGCCGGAGTGTAACGGTCTGCTGCGTAATCTTGGCGAGGAGGCGCACCAAGGATTTGCGCTCAGCTTCGGTCAGCGAGGCCATGATCGCCGCCATGATCTTGAAGTGCTCGGGCAGAAACCGCTGCAGGAACTCCTCTGCCTTGGGCGTGAGCCGCACCGACATCATCCGCCGGTCATCAAGGTCATGATCGCGTTTAACAAAACCATCGCGCTCCAAAGTATCAATCAGGCCCGTCATGGTCGCCCGGGTGACTCCGGCGGCTTCGGCCAGCTCGGCCGGAGTGCGTGGCCCCGCAAAACAGGGACCTTCTGCGGCGGCCTGACCTCCACGGGACTGCGCGCTGCGCCAGAGGAGCATCAAGACGCTGAATCGACCTTGCGACATGTTGTGCGCCGTCATGCTGCGCTCCGACACGGCAAAAACCTCATCGCTCGTGCGCAAAAGATGCAAAAACGCTTCCGCCGCCGATGGATCGAGGTCCGGGAATTCCTTCGCGGATTCCAGCAGGCACTCGTAACGAGGAAGATCTTTGAGCAGCAGATATGGCATGTCTTGTAGAATGAGGCGATACTATCAGGAAGCTTATAGTTAGGGAGCTAACTATAAATACAAGCGCCGCCTCCATCAATTCGGTATTTTTTAGCGCGGTATAAATTGAATCGTGGCCGTGTTTGAAACACAGGCGAAGCGCGGCCTGTAGCAAACCCCGCTGTCGTTTCGCGCTAACACGGTCACCGTTTTCCTGTAATTGCCTCGGGGCATGCAATACGCGACGCGTGGCGTGGGCGATCGGGGGATTCATGGACGCGTTCCTCGCGACCTCGGTTTGCACCTCCCGCACGCGGTGCAGCACATCGCGAAGGCGGAACCCGGTTCGCCTTCGCGTTCTGCCTGATACGCAAATTAGCCGGGCCATCCGCAGATTCCCGCTGCAGCCGTCTACTTAGAGTGAACGGACCGCCGCCACCACCGCTTCGGTCGTGATTCCGAGCTCTTTGAAGACTTGCGGCGCCGGGGCACTGAGGCCGAAACGATCGATGCCGATGACCTTGCCGTCGAGACCCACGTATTTGCGCCAAAGCCCGGTGACACCAGCCTCGACCGCGACGCGCTTGCGGCACGCCGCCGGCAGGATGCTTTCGCGATATTCCGCAGGTTCGCGGTCAAAACGTAAGAACGAAGGCATCGAGACGACGCGCACGCCGGCACCAATTTCCTTTGCCGCCGCAATCGCCAATGCCAGTTCACTACCGCTGGCCATGATGATGTGGGTGAGCGGCGCCGTTTCTTGCACCGCCACGTAGCCGCCCTTCAGCACGCCAGCCCGGCGGATGTGCGGCGGAATTTCGTTCAAAACCGGCACCGCCTGGCGGCTCAGCGCAAGCAGCGTCGGTCCGTCCATGCGCTCCAAGGCCGCAGCGTAGGCGCCGGCGACTTCCTCGGGATCAGCAGGGCGGATGACATCGAAGTTTGGCATCAACCGCAGGCTGGAAATCGTCTCGACCGGCTGGTGCGTGGGGCCGTCCTCACCCACGCCGATGGAATCGTGCGTGTAGATATAAACAACGGGCAGGTTCGCGAGTGCCGCGAGACGCATCGCCGGCCGCGAGTAATCGGCAAACACCAGGAAGGTCGCGCAGGATGGGCGGAAAAGCCCGTCGTAAGCGATCCCGTTGCACATGGCGGCCATCGCATGTTCGCGGATGCCAAAGCGGATGTTGCGGCCTGCACGGTTGCTCGGATCGAAGTCCTTGTCGGCGGCAATATAGTTGAGCGTCGAGCCGTAGAGATCGGCGCTGCCCCCGATGAGCAGCGGCAGTTCCGCGGCGAGGGGCTGGAGCACATCGCGGCCCGCGGCCCGGGTGCCGCCGAGCTTCACGTCCGGAGCAAACAGCGGAATCTTCGCCACCAAATGTCTGGCGGTCGGCGCCTTCGTGGCGGACTCGAGCAGGGCGGCCTTTTCAGGATTCGCCTCGCGCCACGCCTTGAAGCCCTTGTGCCATTTGTTGCAGGCGCGGATGAGGCGCTGCTTGTGGCCGGCGAAGTAAGCGCGCACATCCTCGCTCACATAAAAATGCTGGTCCGCCGGCAGGCCGAGACCCGCGCGCGCGCTGTCGGCAAACTTCGCCCCACCCTCGCCGTGGCCCTTCGCCGTGCCGGCCACCTCGGGGATGCCGCGGGCGATCTCGGTCTTCGCGATGATGAGCTGCGGTTTGCCGCTCTTGGCCTTCTTGGCCTTGGTGTAGGCCTTCAACACCGCCGCCATGTCGTGACCGTCAATCGTCTGCACGTCCCAGCCGATGGCCTTGAAGCGCGCGCCGGTATTCTCGCTCTGCGTCTTGTTCGCCATCGCATCGAGCGTCACATCGTTCGAATCGTAGATCAGGATGAGATTGCCGAGCTGCTGAAAACCGGCGAACGCGACCGCTTCCATCGCCACGCCTTCCTGCATGCACCCGTCGCCGGCGAGACAGACCACGTGGTAATCGAAAATCTCGTGCTCCGCGGTGTTGAAACGCGCCGCCGCCATCTGGCCGGCGACCGCCATGCCGACGGCGTTGCCGATGCCTTGCCCGAGCGGGCCGGTGGTGCATTCGACTCCGGGGGTATGGTGAAACTCAGGATGGCCGGGCGTCTTTGAATGGAGCTGCCGGAAGGCCTTGATGTCATCAATCGAGAGATCATAGCCGGAAAAATGCAGCCACGTGTAGAGAAACATGGAACCATGGCCGGCCGACAGCACGAAACGGTCGCGGTTGAGCCAGCGCGGACGGTCGGGATTGTGGCTGAGCGCGTGGCCGAAGAGCACCGCGCCGATTTCCGCGGCACCCAGCGGCAGACCGAGGTGGCCGATGCCGGCCTTGTGCACGGCGTCGATGGCAAGACCGCGGGCTTGGGAACAGGCTTTGGTAAGGAGAGGTGTTTGCAGCGTCATGATAAAGTTGTGCTGACGTTAGGGTCGCGTCCGACCGCGGGGAAGAAGAATTTATGCACAAAAAAGGCGAACCGGTGAAAGTTCGCCTGAAAGGGTAGGAAAATGATGCGACTCAGTTCGCCGCCGCAGCCGGCTTCTCGAAGCGCTTTTCCTTGATGGCCATGGCCGCCTTGCCCTTGCGGCCGCGCAGGTAATAAAGGCGGGCCCGCATGTCCTCGGAGTGACGCTCGATCTCGATTTTGTCGACCATCGGGGAGTTCACCGGGAACACCCGCTCGACGCCTTCGCCGTAGCTGATGCGGCGGACGGTGAAGTTCTCGTGGATACCATGACCCTTGAGGGCGATGACGATGCCCGCAAAAATCTGGATGCGCTCTTTGTCGCCTTCGCGGACCTTGGTGTGCACCTTCACGCCGTCGCCGACGCGAAACGCCGGAGTGTCTTTTTTGACCTGCGCAGAGGTGATTTCTTTGATGATCGGGTTCATGACTATGGCTTTATTTGAGTAAATCGGGACGGACCTGACGGGTTTTTTCCACCTGTCGTGCGTGCCGCCACTTCTCGATTTCAGCATGGTTTCCGGAAAGTAGAACCTCCGGAACGGACATGCCCCGGAATTCGGCGGGACGCGTGTATTGAGGAAAGTCGAGCAACTTGCTGGTGAAACTTTCGTGCGTCAATGACTTTTCCTCGCCGAGCACGCCGGGGATGAAACGCGCCAGCGCATCGATCAAAACCGCGGCCGCCAAGGTGCCATTCGTGAGCACATAATCCCCGATACTGACCTCCTGGTCGATGACGCCATCGCGGATGCGCTGGTCGATGCCCTCGTAGTGGCCGCTCAGCATGATAAGGTGCTGCTGCTTGGAAAGTTCCTCCGCCAACGCGGGCGAAAGCGGGGTGCCGTCCGGTGTCAGGTAAATGCGGCGACAGCCGGGGGTTTGCAGCTGCTCAATGGCGGCAAAGGCCGGCTCGGGTTTGACCACCATGCCCGCGCCGCCGCCAAATGGCCGGTCGTCCGTGGTGCGATGCTTGTCAGTCGTCCAGTCGCGCAGGTTATGCACCTTGATTTCCAACAGCTTCGCCTCTTGTCCGCGACCCAGCATGCTTTCGCTCAGAAAGCCATCGAGCATCCGCGGAAACAGCGTGAGGACATCGATGCGCATAGGGGATGGTTAAACGCGAAGGGCGCGAAGCACACGGAGAAAAACCTGCCGGCCAGGAAAACAAAAACCCCGGATTGCTCCGAGGTATGGTCTGGCGAGGCAGCGGCGTCCTCCGCGATCTCCGCGTTTTAACTCTGGCTCAGGCCGTGGTGGCCGGAGTGGCGCGGCGGGCGCGCTTGATCATCGCGTGGAGCGTATCGGTGGGCTTGGCGCCCTTGCTCAGCCAGTAATCCACGCGGGCGAGATTGACCTTGAAACCATTGGCCTTGGCGCGCGGATCATAGGTGCCGATCAATTCGACTGGGTCGCCATCGCGACGCGAACGGGCTTCGGCGACAACGACACGATAATGCGGCTGGTGCACTGCGCCAACGCGGGTAAGACGGATTTTGAGAGCCATGACAGATGTTTTCGGAACGTTACTTAATTGGAAAAGCTCGCGAGCAGACCGCCCGATAAATGGCTTGTCAAGCCCCGACTCCCCCTGCTCCTTCAACCCCTTTATGAAAGCAGGAATCGTCGGTCTCCCGAACGTGGGTAAGTCCACTCTTTTCAACGCCCTCACCCGCTCCCGCAAGGCGGAAGCGGCCAATTACCCCTTTTGCACCATCGACCCCAACGTCGGCGTCGTGATCGTGCCCGACGCCCGCGCCTACGTCCTGCAAAAAATCGCCAAGACCAATGTCGTCATTCCCGCCGCGATTGAGTTCGTGGACATCGCCGGCCTCGTCGCCGGCGCCAGCAAGGGCGAAGGCCTCGGCAACCAGTTCCTCGCCACCATCCGCGAGGTGGACGCCATCGTGCAAGTCGTCCGCTGCTTCGAGGACCCCGACGTCGTCCACACCATGGGCAACGTGGACCCCGTGCGTGACATTGAGGTTATCACCACCGAACTCGTCCTCGCCGACCTCGATGCCGTCGCCAAG